>JAGVFV010000083.1 GCA_020057445.1 archaeon
AAAAAGAAAACAAGCAATAACACATGCACAAGGAACTCAACCAGTTCATCCACTACAATGACGGAGCAATCCTCTCCAAAGTTCTCATCAAGACAGACAAGAAAGACGTGACACTCTTCTGCATGGCAAAAGGGACTGAACTCACTGAACACACGTCATCCCGGGAAGCCATGGTCCACGTAATTGAAGGCGCGGGAACATTCATCCTCGCAGGCAAGAAGATTGCAATGAAACCTGGAGTAATCATCTTCATGGACAAAAACGAGAAGCACGCACTCAAAGCTGAGAAGAACCTGGCGCTGCTGTTGATACTCGTTGCATAACTTCCAAAGAGCACACACTTCATCAGAGGCATACAATGAATGATGACACCAATCAAACAAAAGTTATCGACAACGGAAATAAATCATTTTTCGCTGAAAATGAAAACAGTAGAATGAAAAAGTTCTATGCCTTGGCTCTCGGATCTGGAATCATGAGCATCATCATTATCGGATATATTTCAAGACAAATTATACAACAGGGAGTCGCGTTCAATTCCAGTTCATTTTGGATCTTTCTTGGCATTATTGTAATCCTTATTGCAATTCCCACATATTTTGGCACAATGGGATACAAAGAATGGTACAACAAATGGAAACAAGGAAGGTGATACCATGGACAAAGACAAGAATCCATTAGTAGGAATCGCAGGCGTAGTCGCCGTGATGCTCGTCGCAATGACACTGGCCCTTGCCCTCTTTGCACAGGAGCAAGTCTGGGTGCTCTCGATCGTCGCGCCATGCCTTGCCTTCATGGGAATAATGCTCGGATATTACGCGAGCAGGAAGAAATAAAAAAATTACACCAATTTAAGCAACTCGAAAAGACGCTCGACTTTGCTCGTCCCTTTGCCTCCGAGAGCATACGCGTCAGGCCTGCAGGCATCTGGCACAGATTCACAATCGAATGCTTCTGCATTCGTGAAGAGGATAAGGTACGGCTTTGGAATAGCTCTTTCCTCAACCATCTGTCGCACTGCCCGAATCACCTTGAAACCTTCCTTATTTTCGAACTCTCCTTCACGAATCTCTCCGTACTGAAGATCCGTCACAATGATATCATATGTCCCCTTCCTCGCCTCTTCAATCACCTGCCCCTGCCTACGACGATAGGTCACATTGATTTTTCTCCCTACCGCTTCTTCGAGAGGGGGGATGTAGTGTTCCCTGATCAATCGCTCTTCATCACTTCCAAACAGGTCATCTCCAATGAGGATCTCGAGCGGATTCATTCTCTCACCACCTGGAATGATGGGATTCCGTACTCTTTCCACATGACCATTTCAGCTTCGACAAGCCCATCCAAGAGAGCCATCTCTGCAGCCACGTATTCTTCAGAGCCCCTGAAAGCCCACGCGCACTCTTGATCCCACGCATGATGGTATTCTGTGCGGATGCTGCCTTCCTCTTTTTTTGAAAGCTCGTAGAACCTGCGACCTTTTTCAACAATATCATTCGCAAGCACCTTATGCCTTTTCAAAAAATCATGGCCAACTTCACCATATGTATCGATGAATAGCCTCGCATTGAGGTCGCCCGTAAGACAACCGTAGCCTGATAAGATGAACCGCTCAACCAACCACGCACCATGTGTCTTTATTGAAAATTCGCGTTCTAGCGTATTCATATCTTCAACTCTCCTCTCAAGATCCACTCGGACGAATGAGAAATCCATATCCTTCTCCAATGCAGCTCGAGTAGGAGTCCCTTCAGGAAAGTGCTTCAGAAAATCATCACTACTTCCATCCAATATGCCATACCCCATATGCATAAATAAGGTGGAGCCACAGAGGAATCCCGCATTCATTATCCTGAACCTATCCTCTTTTGATACCGAAAGATCATACACCCAATCATTATTGAATATGTTCCTCAAGACGTCCTTGAATTCAACTATCTTCTCCCTTGCTTCCTCCCATGAACCTGTAGAGATTATCTCTCTCGCCAAAACTTCTCCTCTCTTCACATTCTGCAATTCTTCATCGAGACTCGGTTGTTGTTTCATTGTCGTTACCCCCTCGTTTGACCTTTTATTTTATTACTATTAAGTAGTTAATTAAGTATATAAATCTTCTCTTCCCCTCGGGGGGAATATTCTCTTTCCCATAGAGTGGGGTAAAATGACAAAATATTAATAACAAGACTACCGGCGAGGACATATGGACACCAGACCTCTTGAAGAACTCGGATTAACACCAGGGGAAATCAAAGTTTATTTGGCACTCGTCGCGCTTGGCGAAACGACCTCCGGGCCACTTGTCGAAGAATCAGGAGTGTCTGTATCCAAAATCTACCAGATACTAGACAGACTGGCAAAGAAAGGCCTCGCAAGCCACATTGTCAAGCGAGAGACCAAATACTTCAAACCAGCAGACCCAGGACGACTCCGCGACTACCTACAGGAAAAAGAAGCGGCACTCAAAGAACAAGGCAACAACCTCGACAAGATCATTCCAGAACTAGAACTCCTCAAAAATTCGGCAATCACCGAAGAGACTGCCCAGGTCTACGACGGCATGAGAGGACTGCAGACCGCACGAGAGCGAACACTCAAGATCATGAAGAAAGGCGACCTCATGTGGATAATGGGAATTGCACGAACACCATATGACGGCATCATGCTCCGCTATTTCAAGGACTACCACGCCAGGCGATACGGAAAAGGCATCAGATGCAGGTACCTCTACAATGAATATGCACGAAAACCCTTTGGAGAGATTTCAACCACATTCCCCTACTCCGAAGTCCGCTACATGCCAGAAGGACTCATCACCCATGCATGGATGGAAATCTACGCAGACACAGTCACCATCGGCATCAATAAAGGAAAATCATTCTCCGTCGTCATCCAGAACCAGGAAGTCGCAAATTCCTTCAAGATCTATGCAGAACTCTTATGGAGCATCGCAAGAAAAGATTAGACAATAGACCGCAATCCAAAACTGAGGATTTCTCAGGGTCACGCTCAGCCACTTTACACACAGGAAGAGATAAACTCTTAAATACAGGTCTCATCATTCTTTCCTATGGACACCATCATCATTCTCGACTTCGGAGGACAATACTGCCACCTCATCGCACGGCGCATACGCGAGCTTGGGATCTATGCTGAAGTCAAACCAGCGACCACGACTCCAGAAGAGCTGAAAGAGGCCAAAGGAATCATCCTCTCAGGCGGCGCTGCCTCTGTATTTGATCCGACGTCACCGACATGTGATCCGACAATCTTCTCATTGGGGATTCCGATCCTTGGCATCTGCTACGGCCACCAGCTCATCGCACACACCCTTGGCGGCAAAGTGTCCCCTGGAGAAAAGGGAGAATACGGCATCACCAAAGCGACAGCAGTCGCTTCAGCGCTCTTCTCAGAAAACAAGAAAGAGCAGGTGTGGATGAACCATCGGGACATCGTTTCCATACTTCCGGAAGGATTCACCATCACAGCAAAGACAGCACATTCCAAGATTGCAGCGTATGAAAACACCGAGAAGAAGATTTTCGGAGTCCAATTCCATCCAGAAGTCACTCACACCACGAACGGCAAAGAGATGCTCGCAAGATTTGCGAACATCTGCCAAGCAAGACAGGAATGGCATTCACAAGACAAGGCAGAGCTCATCGTCGAAGAGGCCAAAGCGACCATAGGAGGACGAAGAGCCATCATCGGACTTTCCGGAGGCATCGACTCTTCCACAGCAGCAGTGCTCCTCACCAAGGCAATAGGAGGAAACCTCATCGCAGTCTTCGTTGACACCGGACTCATGCGCGAAGGAGAAGCAGACTTTATGAGGGAACACTTCTCCCACCTCAACCTCACCATCGTCAATGCCCAAGACCGATTCTTCACTGCACTTGCCGGCAAGACTGAACCAGAAGAAAAAAGAAAGACCATCGGCAAGCTCTTCATCGACATCTTCGAAGAAGAGGCAAAGAAACACAAGGCAGAAGTCCTCATCCAAGGCACGATCTACTCTGACAGGATAGAATCAGGAATAACAGCACACTCATCCAATATCAAATCCCACCACAATGTCGGCGGATTACCAAAGAAACTTAATCTCGATTTGTATGAACCACTCAGAGACCTCTACAAGGATGAAGTGAGAAACCTTGCTAGACAAATAGGCGTCCCTCCTCTCCTCATCAACCGACACGTCTTTCCCGGACCAGGCCTTGCCATCCGCATCCTTGGCGAAGTCACACCAGAAAGGGCAAGGATTGTCCGAAAGGCAAGCCACATCGTAGAAGAAGAACTGCGAACAGCAGGACTCTATGAGAAAGTCTGGATGGGATTTGCAGTACTCCTCCCCATCAAGAGCGTCGGAATCCAAGGAGACGAACGCACCTACAAGAATGCCGTCGCCATCAGGATCATCGAATCCCAAGATGCGATGACTGCGAACTTCGCACGAATTCCATATGCATTGCTGGATACGATGGCGACAAGGATAACGAATGAAGTGCCTGAAGTGAACCGCGTGGTATACGATATTTCCAATAAGCCGCCGGCAACCATGGAGTGGGAATGAAATTTATAGTTCTTCGAAAAGGTGCTAAAAAATGTGATAATTGCGCCAAAAAAATGGTAGATTATTCAAATAACAAAAACTCGCTGCTTGAGGCTACAAATAAATCCTTTAGGATTTATTGTACCAGAAATCTTGTTAGAGTTCTGAGTATCCTCGGGCTAAAGTCCGAGGTTTTGCGCCTCTCGCTGATCGCGAGTTTTTGGAATGAGAAATTTCGCATAACCAGAGATACGGGTCTTTACTATCTAAGAGTAAACAATATTTAAATAGTATCCTCCTGCCTTTTCCCGTGTGAAAGAGATCATCATCATAGGCAGGGGAGGACAGGGTGGAAAGTCTGCAGCGACAATACTTGCAGAGGCCGCACTTGAAGGCGGAAACTTCATCCAGTCATTCTCAGAATACGGCGCAGAAAGGCAGGGAGCGCCAGTTTACTCATACTGCAGGATCGATGACAAGGAAATAAGGATCCATCAGGGAGTCACGCATCCGGACATAGTCGCTGTGATCGACCCGACACTCCTCCCGCAATTGACCATGACAGAGGACATGCCTGATGACGGCATCCTTGTCCTCAACACGACGCTCTCGCCAAAGGACGTGAGAGACAAGATGAACATCAGGAAATGCAAGGTCTTCACCGTGAACGCCACTCAGATAAGCATAGACTGCTTCGGAAAGGCAATCCCGAACACGCCCATGCTTGGTGCGATAGAGCGCGCAGCAAAGCTTGTCACACTAGACGGGCTCAAGAAGAAGATCACAGACAAATTCCTGCGAAAAATAGGAGAAGAAGCTGTGAAGAAGAACATAACCGCGATTGAACGCGCGTATAACGAAGTGAAAGAAGGATAAAGGTACTGAAGGCATGAAAAAAGCAAAAGAGGGTTGGAAGGAACTTGAAGACGGCGGAAGGATCATCGTCGCAGGCAACTCTGTCCTGTACAAGACTGGCGACTGGAGAACGAATCGGCCGGTATGGGACGAGAGCAAGTGCACCCAGTGCATGATCTGCTGGCTCACCTGCCCAGACTCGTCCATCCCAGCGAAAGACAAGAAAAGGATCGAGACTGACTTTGACCATTGCAAAGGCTGCGGCATCTGCGCCGAAGTCTGCCCTGTCAAATGCATCAAGATGAAACCAGAGACTGATTTCCAATGAACACACAAGAACTCAAGAAAGCACAAGCGCTCAGCGGAGCTGAAGCCGTGGCGCACGCCATGCGCCAGATCGATCCAGACGTCGTCCCAGCATACCCCATAACTCCCCAGACCGACATCATGCACGCCTTTGCCAAGTTCGTCTCTGACGGCAAGGTCACTGGAGAACTCATCTGCGTCGAATCAGAGCATTCAGCCATGTCCGCATGCGTCGGCGCCAGTGGCGCAGGAGCGCGAGTCATGACCGCGACCTCCGCAAACGGCCTCGCCCTCATGTGGGAGATAGTGTATATCGCAGCATCGCTACGGCTTCCCATTGTCATGAGTGTCGTCAACCGCGCGCTTTCCGGACCCATCAACATCCACTGCGACCACTCAGACAGCATGGGCTGTCGGGACTCAGGATGGATGCAGATGTACGCAGAGAACAACCAGGAAGCCTATGAGCAGACCATCTTTTCCATGAAGTTTGCAGAACGGGCCAAGATCCCTATCATGACATGCATGGACGGGTTCATCACCAGCCATGCAGTAGAGCCTGTCATCCTCTTCGACGATGCGAAGGTGAAAGCGTTCATCGGAGACTACCGCGGAGACTGGCCGCTCCTTGACGTCGATAAACCAGTGACCATGGGCCCCCTTGACCTGTTTGACTATTACTTCGAGCACAAGAGAAAACAGAGTGAAGGAATCTATCTTGCAAAGAATATATTCAATGAAGTCGCAGAAGAATTCGACAGGACATTTGGGACAAAGATCGACGTGGTCGAGAAATACTTTTTTGACGACGCAGATACGGTCATCGTTGCCATGTCTTCCACCTGCGGAACCGCGAAGGTGACCATTGACAAGATGAGGAAGGAAGGAAAGAAGGTCGGCCTTCTCAAGATCCGCCTCTTTCGGCCATTCCCCTCATGGGAACTTCGTCAGATCCTCAAAGGAAAGAAAATTGTTGCTGTCCTTGACAGGTCTGAGAGCTTTGGCGCTTTTGGCGGACCTCTCTTTACAGAAATCAGGAGCGCGATGTATGAGGAAAAAGGACCTAAAATCGTCAACTATATCTTCGGGCTCGGTGGCCGCGAAATCGACGCAGGCATGATAGAACGCGTCTTCACTGAGATTGACGCATACAAGACAAATGAAATCAAGGAGTACGTCAAATACCTCGGGGTGCGAGGATGAACCTTAAAGACCTGAGCATACGCGAAGACCGGCTCGCACCAGGACATAGGCTCTGCCCAGGATGCGCAGCAAGCATCATCGCAAGGATTGTCATGCTTGCCACAGACAAGCCAATCGTCGCGACATGCGCGACAGGCTGCCTTGAAGTCTCCACGACCATCTATCCATATACTGCCTGGAAGGTCCCCTGGATGCACAACGCCTTTGAGAATTCTGCAGCGACACTCTCCGGCATCGAGACAGCATATCAGGTGATGAAGAAGAAAGGAAAGATCCAGAAAGACATCAAATTCGTCGCATTCGGAGGGGACGGAGGCACGTATGATATCGGGCTTCAGTCACTTTCAGGCACGCTCGAACGAGGCCATGACATCGTATACATCTGCTACGACAATGAAGCATACATGAACACTGGCGTGCAGCGAAGCAGCAGCACCCCTTATGGAACAGATACGAAGACAACACCGACAGGCAAGGCATCGTTTGGCAAGGACCAGTTCAAGAAAGACCTTACTGCTGTTGTCGCGGGTCATCACATTCCTTATGTCGCCCAAGCGTCCCCGCACAACTATAATGATCTCTTGCGAAAAGCAGAGAAGGCCTTTGCCACCAAGGGTCCTGCATTCATCAATGTCATCTCTCCTTGCGTCCCAGGCTGGGGCTATCCTTCAGAGAAAACCCTCACCATGGCAAAACTCGCTGTCGAGACTTGCTTCTGGCCGCTCTATCACATCGAGGATGACGTGTGGATCCTTGATTATGATCCAAAGGACAAGAAGCTTCCCATTACCGAATGGCTCAAGACGCAGGCGCGCTTCCGCCACCTCTTCAAGCCAGAAAACGCAGACGTCATCAAACGCATCCAGGAACACGTCGATAAGGACTGGGACAAGCTCAAAAAGCAGTGCGGGGTGAAATGAATGCCACGAGTCGTCATCGATTATTCAAAATGCAACCTGAGCAAGCAATGCATGGACGTCTGCCCAGTCGGAGTCTTCGACATCCAGGACGGAAAGATGGTCGCTCTACGCCAGGACGACTGCACACTCTGCCAGGCATGCGTCCAATCCTGCCCGCAGTCGGCGATAAAAGTGACTGACGAGCCGCCCATGCCTGTTGAAGAGCAGCTGAA
Source organism: archaeon (assembly GCA_020057445.1). Taxonomy (GTDB): domain Archaea; phylum Nanobdellota; class Nanobdellia; order Woesearchaeales; family JAHJEM01; genus JAHJEM01. Next base: position 8,046 of record JAGVFV010000083.1, read on the forward strand.
GACGGCGAAGAAATCTTGATGGAAGAAAAATGCCGGACAAATTCTCCCTGGAACTCTGCCTTAACCATCCTCTTTGGTTGCAGGTAGATGGCAAAACAGAAAATGTTAATCCGAACGCCCTTGCCAGAGCGACTGCTGTTGCCAAGGAATACATTTTCTCTTGCAGGGACAGGAACCATCCGATGACGTCAGAAGGCATCATCCTCCAGGATGCCATCCCTGACGTGTTCAAGAGAGCAAGAGAACTCGGATATTCAACACTGGAGTTATACGCTGCGGATAACCTGCTCACGCGCTCATCGCTTGATGACGAGGTGTTGCTCGCCGCAGGCGAATCAGAAGGAGCGTTTTCGACTCCATATACCACCTCTGTCTTTCAGCAAAGCCCTGTCAGGTTCCCTGTCCTCTTCCTCCAACAGGTTGCAGGCATAGGATTCACCAAGGATCAACGCAGGGAATACGGGTACAGGGGAGATACTGCCGCATTTGCACCGCCTGTCTCCATACAAGATTTCCTTGCCAACACCGCCTTTCATGACGAAGCTACGCTGGAAGAACTTACAGCAGGCACGGTCAAGCTCATCGCAAGAGACGGATTCGAAGTCGTGTTTGCGAAAGACATCCTTGGCCGAGCCAGATTATACTATGAGTCTGGGAACGGTTCGTACCATATCCGGCTCTGCAACGGCCTCGGCAGCATGATGGCTATCAAGGACGTCGTGCAGGTCTGTGCTGCTGACGAGAATTCTTTGAAAGTAGAATAGTCCCGTCCAATTTCGCTTTTCTGCATGGAAAAACGAAATACCTGCTTCTACCTACAAAATCAATAATATTTATAAATAAAAATCAATAAATCATAATATGCGGATAATATTAGCATCAGAATCACCATTTAGAAAAAAGGCATTGGAAATATTAGGATTGAAATATAAAACAATTCCAAGTGAATTAGATGAAAAGGCCATTAGACATAAAGACCCATACAAACTCGCTAAATCATTATCTGAGGCTAAGGCAAAAATTATTGGTGAAAAAGAATC
>JAGVFV010000040.1 GCA_020057445.1 archaeon
AATGTCGAAATTCAGATGTGGGTTTTGAGAACATTTTTGTATGGTTATCAGAACATCTTCAAGTTTAGAAAAGATTTCAATTTGAATATTATTTATATGAATCAATATTTCTGGATTATAACATATACTATATTCATCACCTTGGTTTCCAATGCAATAATCATTTTTATTTATATTTAGATTTCGTAAAAATCTTAAATATATACTAATATTTTGGATATTTAACCCTTTTTCTTTTATTGGGTATCTCTTCGGACACTTAATACATTTTTCCGGAGAGCACTTTTTAAAAAAATATTTCTCTAAATGATCGCATGAAGTTTTGATATACTTTGGTATTATTTTTTCGAACTCCTGTCTAATTTTATCCATCTTATTTAAGTTTTTTCTCCGGTAACTGCTCCAACCACATTTCCTGCGACTTCTCCAATTATCATTCCTGGCCAATACTTCACGAACCAGTTTATCAAGTCTTGTATGGCAAGAATACCTTCTTGAGGATTAATGGATACTCTCATGATTATCACAATCAATGGAACCATTACTGCTATTGTTCCAATATCTCCAGCAATGGTCGCAGGATTAAATCCCCATATTTTTCCGATTATATATCCTGCAATCCCAAATATTATACCGAAAATGAACTGTCCTGCGAGGTCCATTAAGATAGAGAATGCTCTCCTATTTATATATTTTTACTTTTCGATAGAAAACACTGGTCAGTTTGGGGATAAGTTTATATATTTGAATTAATTACCATGTGGTAATTGGGGGTTTTTGATGTATAAATGCAAATCTTTTTATAGGAGTATTATAAGAAATTAGTAAGAGGTTGATATGGGTAACTCAAAACGTTCTGATATCTATAAGGATATAGTCGAAGCCCTCAAAGGAGGGAATGACAACATCCATCAGATTGCAGAATCTAAAACGCTCAATTGGAAGACAGTAAAAGTCGCTCTTGATTCTCTTGTTGCAGCAGGGCTTGTCCAATCAAAAGATAAAAAATACATTCTCAAACAAAATCTTAACTTAAATGAACACACACTTCTTGGTTTGCCATTGTCGAAAGAACAGGAAAAGGGATTTTGCGAAATTGCCAATAGAATTCAACAATTATCAAAAAAGAGACTCAACAAGACATTTCTGCAAAAGGCAGTTGTAGAGGTAATAAAAAGAGACAAAATTCAAAATCTTCCTTATGGATGGTATATCTATGGCGAATGCTGTGTGCACAAACTCGAGCCTGATCGGTTGAAACAGTTTGGGTCAAATACAAATCACGATACGACAATTAACTATATCCTTAAAGAATTCTCAGAATATCAAAATACAGATTTGTTATTAGAGCACTTATATGAAAAAGAGCACAATGGATTGTATCTTCATAAACTCAATATGATATCTCTCCTTAAACAACCATTCTCAACGGAGACAATAGACATCCTCAAACGAGAACTCAGACAAATGCTTTTTTCGCTAGCAAGAGATAATTTTCCAGGAGAGATTTTCAATTATTTTGACGCATTCTCTTCTTCAGTCACCATGCTCTCCAAGCTTTCCCTTGCTGATTTCGAATCTCAACGAATGGAAATAATTGAGGCATTCACAACCACTTGGAATCTCTTGAGTGTAACCAATTTTTCATCGGTGAAATCATATTATCAAGAACACACCGTTGATTATTATTTTGCAGTTCGAGAGACTACGATTATTGACATGTTACAAATTCAATTATCAAAACTTCGCGATCTCTGGCCTGAATTTGAGTATAATGAAAAGATGACTGCACTTCGCAAGAAGTATCAGATAAAATCCTGAGGTTGTTTAAGTTCAATCCCGTGTTTCTTCATATATTCATCGAATTCAATAAAATCCTTGATATTTTGAGTCGTAAGAAAAAGCGCCCCTGCCCGTTTTGCTAAAACGACGTGGAGTGCATCTGGATAATTTCGCTTGCTCAATCTTCGTGCTTCTTTCTCATCTTCTTCTGTTGCAACTAAATGAATTCTTTGATCTCCTAATTCGAGGTCAATAATGAAATCCCGCAATTTCTCATCACTACCAATGACGTCCTTGAACTCTTTGAACAGCCAATCTGACGTAATCAATTCGAGCTTATCTCTCGAAATTGCCTGAAAGAATTGCCAGGCAAACTCGCCCAGAGGACGGATCCTGTCTTTTTGTTGGCTCAGTCCTAGAGCATCAATGTAAATGCAGGTATCGCAATATACTTTGGTCATTCATGTCAAGAGTGACTGCCTCGTTTATAACGTTTTCTCCTCTAAGGATTGTATAGACAAATGCATTACAACCCATAAAAAGCAGAACCCATTACTCGATTGAATGGGAGGAGAAAATGACAGCTCAACTAAACAAAAGAATGAAAAAACAAAAACTTTCCCAACTCATGTAACTCAAAGTTCACCGTCCACCCTGGGCGTTTATTTCATTGGGTATGGTTCCCGCCCTTCTTTTTTTTTTCCTTCGCTTCTTCCTCTGTTTCTTTTAGTGTCTGGTTGAATGCATCACATATTTTACCGCCATAAATTATATAAACGACCTGAAAACACTGATTACCATGAAAGACAACACTCAATACCAGTTCACGTCGGCGATTGTCCGTCCAGGGAGAGGAAACGGCCAACGCTATTATTGCCAGGCTGGATTAAAGCAGCGAAGCATGCTCACTGCACAGGGCTTTGAAGAAGAGTTCCTGCACAGCCATCCAAAGACAGGAGAGTTCGCGTTAGAAGTATATCATCGAGTCATGGCATATCTGCGGAAAGAGACTTCTGGAACAGTGCCCGCGATGCTCAACCACATCACAACAAAAGGGATAACTGAAGACCTTGAACGACTCTTGCATTGGTGCGAGGATCTGGCAGCGGTGAGAGATTCCCCCCGTCCGAATGGAGAGCTTGCATTATTGGAGCGGTTGCTTCCAAAAGGAGTCTACGGTGCATTGGAACAGCGATACGGGCTTGTCATGTTCGAATCAACAGCATAATCCTTTTTTTGGAAACCTATTTAAACCAACCCCATCTTTCCTCTTCTCATAGCGGGGTAGAGCAGCCAGGAGTGCTCGCAGGGCTCATACCAAAACTTTTTGGTCCCATCCAAAATAAGGTTTTGTAGGTAACCCTGAGGTCGCTGGTTCAAATCCAGCCCCCGCTATTTTTTTTATCTCAACGACTTCATCTCGTTCTTCAGGTCTTCAACAGAGTATTCTGACTTGTATCCGCTTTCAACGAGAGCTTTTTCCATCTCCCAAAGGGTCATTTTTGCCAGGTGTGCAGCTTTGGAAAGCGTTATTTGCCCTTGCCTGTATTGTTCTATTGCCTTTTTTTTCATGTGATTGCTATAACCCAGATTGACAAGCTTTCTCACTGCTGAGCTCCTATCAAGATCATCATCCTCGCTTATCTCGTCTATCTTTTTTAAAGTATCATCGTCAAACCGTATCCCTATTGCTTCTCCCATGTTTCTACCTCCGCATGAAGCTGGTCAATGACTGCCTGGCTGAACCAGCCGATCTTCTGCAATTCCCTGATGCTCTGGATCGCTTTTTCCTTGGTTATCAATTTTTTCTTGTACATCTGGATGATGAGCGCGGGAGTGCCGATGACATGAATGTCAAGGATCGCTGCTTTTTTCCTCACATTGTCGTCATCTGTGACGAGCCATCCTGCCTTTTCTTGCTGATACAGAGCTATCGCCTCTGCTTCTCCTCCCTGAATGTTGAACTGCATCAGCTTTTTGACCTTCAGTGGCTCTGCTTTCTTGACGATAATCTTTTTCTTCTCGATGAGGTCAAACGTGATGGGTACATCAGGGTATCCCTTATTTTTTCCCTCAAGGACTTCTTTGCGGACCAATTCCGGAATGAGTGCGGCGTCGATAGTGCACACTTTTTCAAGTATTGTGAGCTTTGCCAAGTGAATCAAAGCGACAGTGTCAAAAACGATGCTCATTGTATGACAATGTGCACATTGTATTATTTAAATGTATCGGTTCCTCTTCTGCACGGCCAGAGGCTGCTCGAAAGTCACCGGTTCAAATCTTCCCCCTGCCAGATTTTTCTATTTTGATTGGAAAATTATTTAAATACAATAGAACGCGAAGAAGAGTATGGGTTTTAAGGCGTGGGTGAAGGAACACAGTGTCGCAGTCGTCATCTCGGTGGTCGTCATCCTTTGTGTGATCTTCTTCATTTCAATGACTACCTATTTCGGCGTGCTATCCCCGAAGAACATGCTCCCTTCATCTTCTTATGACAAAAGCGCTTATGGCGGATCAGCATACGGTGAATCAGCCTATTCATACAACCAGGCGATAGCCGACTTCGCGCCGCAGGTGCAGGACAGGAAGATAGAGACGACGGCATCACTTACGACGCTCATAAAGCGCGGATCCTTCGATGATGCAGACCAAGAACTGCACACGATCATAAAACAAGCAAACGGGTTCATCATCAACGAGAACGTCAATGAGTACAACAAGGCAAAATCCGGTTCCTACAACCTCCGGATCCCTGCGCAGGAATACGACACATCCATCGAGCAGCTGAAAAAGATCGGCGAGGTCACCGCATTCACACAGAATGACAGGGATATCACCGGGGCATACGTGAATAATGATATCGAGCTTGCTGCGCAGCGCGAAAGGCTGGCAAGGCTGAATAAGCTCTATACTGAGAGGGCCAGCCTCGATGACAAGCTCCGCCTTGAGCGAGCCATATTTGACCAAGAGCGCACAGTCAAGTATCTCGAGGAAACACTCACCCGCCTGGACCAGAACGTGCAGTACTCGACAGTGGATTTCCGACTGAATGAGAAGCCATCGAGCCTGGCAGGACTATCCTTCCTTGGCTTTGGAGACTTGGTAAAGACATTCGTCATAAGCGTCAAGGGCCTCCTTTATTTCCTCTTCTTCGTCCTGCCCTGGGCAGTCCTCATTTTCGCGATCATATTCATTGTGATGAAGCTGAAGGAGAGATAGGCCACATTACAGATTGCTCTTCATTGTCTTTCTGAATTCTTTGGCAACACGAAAGTCTGATTATCGCAATTTTTTTATAACCATCCTGCTTCATATACTCCATGTTCGCCGCACTCGACCGTCACATGCTCAATCTTATCCAGAGCAAGAGGAATTATGTAGCCATGAATATCGTCAATGGATTCCTCATGCTCTTCTATGTCTTCCTCGGTTTTTCCCAAGAGCGCCGGCCCTGGTCCATCATCGCTATCCTCATCTTCATCTCCTTTTCCATCTTCCAATTCATCGAATACCTGGTCCACCGCTATCTCTTCCATAACCCGAAGTCATTCTCGTACAAAGGCCACGTGCTCCATCACGACAAACCTACAGGAACATTCTCCCTTCCTTGGTTCATCCCGTTCTTGATAAGCATCGTACTCTTCTTCATCATCTATCTCCTGATCGGGCTCTCGCTCGCGGGAGCCCTCTCTGCAGGAATCATGCTCGCCTACCTTTATTACGAATACATGCACTACAGCTTCCACAGATATCCTCACAGGACAAGATACTACAGGCGCCTCAAAGCGTTCCACCTTGTCCACCACAAGGTCGCTTACACGAACTTCGGCGTCACGACGACGCTCTGGGACAGGGTCTTTGGGACGCACTATCTGTCCAAGAAAAAAAGGACATTCTGAACTGCGTTTTTTCCCTTTCTGAGCGAAAACCTTAAATAGTCTTTACTCTTCAATGGATACTATCATGAGCGATCGGGACTATTTCATCGTCATACTCTTGATGTTTGTGAACCTCATCACCACATCCTTCCTCGGATTTCGCTCCTCCTTTGTCCAGGCGGAAATCATCGCCCTTGCCATCCTCATCATCATCAACCTCGCTTTCGTCCTCCTCTTCAGCAGGCGCCTCGCGCTTGCCTTCTTCTTCATCTCCCTCCTCAACATGATCTTCCTCTTCACCATACGGCAGGACTTCATCTTCGTCCTCGTATCTCTCGTCAATGTCTTCATATTATACTACCTGACACTAGTCTATGCCTCTGCTCCAGATATGCGCACCTTATCCGCCGAGAAAGATGAAGACCTCTTCACAGAACTTGGCCTTCCTACGATAGAACAGATGCGACAGCCAGAAAACCCTGTCATCTTCCCGACAGGATCTGCAGCCAATTATTTCGTCGAAAAGAAGACAGCGCAAGAATCCCAAGACTTCGTGCATATCGACGAACTCGACCTTCCCGATGGAAAAGAAGACACCTCTTCCCGTAAATATTCTTATCAGCTATATTATGAAGAGCCGCGACAAGACATATCATTCCAGCCGATAGATGTCCTCGAAAGACGCATCGAAAAGAAGCTATCCAAGAAGAAACGATAAACTCATTTCTCCCGGATGAGGATGTACGCAAATCCAGCCACGCCGAAGAATATCGCCATGTCCGCGATGTTGAATACCGGAAAGAACTTGAAATCGATGAAATCGACGACAAAGCCATACATCACCCTGTTCACCAGATTGCCAAGCGTCCCTGCGGCGATCAATACCAGGCACGGGCGCACTTTCTTCTCAGCCTTTCGGAAATAGATGAGAATCCCTGCCAAGACGATGATGGAAAGTACGGACAGGACCACGTTATACTGCTTGAGCATGCCAAAGCTCGCGCCGGTATTCGTCACCAGGTGAAGCCAGAAGATGCCAAGATCATATGATGCTTTCGTCTTCAAGAAGAAATCCTTTATCAATACGTCAAAGATGACGACTCCCAAGAACAAGGCAGACCAGGAAAACCACGCTCTTTCCTTACTCTTCATATGCACAACCAACAAGAAGTCATATTAAAACATTGCTACCCGCCGGTCGCATTGAAAAGTTGCTCTTTGGTAACGGGCGCCACCGGTGCGGCCGCTCTTGCATACAGCTTCGACCGAGCACCGAGTCTTTATCAACAGATGTTTTCCCGATCAGCGGCCTAGGCACTGGCGGCGGCGCCCTTGAAGTTTTCAATGCGACCTACCAGCCATATCTTTTTTCCTTTCCTTGGCTCTGGTCTGCGATGCGTTCAATATGCATCACCCGTTGCTTTATCGAGTCAAGCTCAGCAGTAATCGTATCTAATTTCGAGAAAAGGATCTGAAAATCTTTATCGTAATCGCTCTTTGCCGGCACGATCGTCGCTATTGGATGATCAAAGTTCTGCGGGTGTTGCGAAGGGTACTGCTGAGGCGGTTCTGGCGAGGGCGCAAAAGAAGGCGGATTGAATTCAGGCGGCGGGGGCAGCGGTGTCATGTCTGGCAGAGGAGAATGTTCCAGCTCATCAGGGTCGCTATGCTTTTTGAATCGGTCAAATAGTCCCATGGTTCATTCCACAACCGTCGCAATGACTTGTTTTGGCGCATATTTGATCATGCTGAACATGATCGTCTGCGGATACACGCGAATATGCCCTTCACGGATGCCTTCTTTTAAAAATCCCAGGTAATTCTCGCCAACCATCCTATCTAACAGCAAGCCCATCATCTTGGCCTTAAATGCATCTTCTTCGCCAAGGCGCTCACGAATGCCGGATTCGAACTCCTCATAAACGATCTGGGAGCGCACATCTGCCGCAAGGCCGCCATAAATCTTTTTGACGACAATAGACCTGCCGTTCTCCTCTGTCAGGGTCGCGATGACCTCTTCCCGCGAAAGAGAGATGTTCAATCCAGGGATGGCAAGATCTTGTGAGAGGAGGGATTCAAAGCTCAAGATGTCAAAAATAAAGAGCTTATAATCGTTCCCCCTTATTTTCTCAAGATCGTTCTCACTGAACGCCTTTCGTATCGCATCGAATTCGTCCCGTGAAAACGGCGCTGGAAGCTCCCCTCCCTTCATCGAGGCTCCGGTAAGCACGCGTTCATCTTCCACGAGGATGTATTTCTTTGGCGCTTCGTTGATCTTGGTCTGGAAATCCCGGGCATCCATGATGACAAGAATCCCGAAAGAGAGGATGAGGATGCTTGCGATAATGAATACGAGGACGAGAATGCTGAGGGATTCCTTGACCTTCTTCAATGCGAAACCAAGCACGAGGAAGAGAATGACTATACCAACTGCAATGACAATCCAGAGCATTCCCTCACCTCTTCCCACTTTGAGCAAAGGATGTTTATAAATCTTTTTATTAAAAAATAACGTCATGTTTCATTTACCATAACAGGGTTTATTTTTTAATTTTGCAAACTCGCCAAGATCATTTGCTCCAAAGAATGCTACGGAGAGAAAGATGGCGTCTGAAAGCGATCTGGCACTGAATGCGGGTTCGTGTTATCCGATAACTATATAAAATCATTCTCATCAAAGCAGACTTGTGTCCTACAGAAGCCTCGATGCAGATGAGATCGAAAGGACGATAGAGGTCCTAAAAAAACGCATCCACAGAAGATTCCCTGATTCAGGTCTTGAACAGGTCAATGACGGTCTTCTCTCCATCTGCCAAGATACGAAGAAGAATCTCGCATTCATAGAGCAGCGCCACTGGCTCTTGCGGACAGCAATAGGCATAATAACCTTATTGCTTTTCGGGATCATCGCCATCCTCGTGTACATGTTCGTCACCAATTCTTTCGGCAACATGGTGACCGCGAGCAGCCTCTCTGATTTTTTCCAAGGGACTGACGCCGCCCTCAACATCATCGTGCTCCTCGGCGCATCTCTCTTCTTCCTTGTCACGATCGAAAGGCGCATAAAAAGGCACCGTGCGCTCAAGGTCTTGAACGAGCTTCGCTCCCTTGCCCATGTCGTGGACATGCACCAACTGACGAAAGACCCGGATAGGATGTTCAACAAGAGTGCCTATCCTCCTGTCAAACGGAAGATGACCCCTTTCGAACTCCAGCGCTACCTTGACTATTGCACAGAGATACTCTCTCTCACCGGAAAAGTCGCAGCCCTCTACAACACGAACTTCGATGACGAGATCGTGCTCAATGTGGTCAATGACATCGAGGACTTGACGACCGGACTCTCGAGGAAGATCTGGCAGAAGATCATGATAGTCCACATGTACTCTTCCCAGAAAAAGTTCAATGCGCTTGGCTGAATGCGCATGTTCTCATCAGAGGGCACGATGCGCAGAGAGGCCTCTTCCTGCACACGTCCTTACCGAGCTTCACGATGAGCGCATGGTATTCCTTGAAAAGACCGACGTTAGAAGGAAGGGCATCCTCGAACACGAGTCTTATCTCGTCATACCTCTCATCGCCTGAAATGATGCCAAGACGGGAAAATATCCTCATCGTGTATGCATCGACGACAAACGTGGGCTTCCCGAGCGCATAGAGCAGGATGGAGTCCGCAGTCTCAGGCCCTATTCCTTGAATTGAGAGCAGAAAACTGCGACAATCGTTAAGCGATGTCCTCTTCAACGTGCTGATCGGCGTCCTTTGCAGGGCAGTACAGAGTGACTTGATCCTCTTCGCCTTCTGGTTGTAGTATCCGGAGCTTCGGATGCGCGAAGCGAGCTTCTCCTGTGAGCATCTAAAAACAGCGTCTAACGATAGGAGGTGGTGCAGATGGAGACTGCTGATCGCCTTCTCGACGTTCGTCCACGCCGTATTCTGGGTCAGGATAGCGCCGAGCATGATCTCGAAGCGGTCGCGGTCGGCTAGCGGAGGGCCGTTATGGTGCTTTGGAATGGAAATATCCTTCTTCTCAGCACGAGGATTCCGAGGAGGGCCTGAAAGGGGCCACCAGCCCTGGGGGCAAAAAGATGAGAGAAGGATGTCATACGTTGTTAATATCTTCGTTTTTTCATTGCTTTTCATACCACTCGATTCCCAATGTTTTCGTTATGTCGTCAAGCTCTGCCTTTTTCTCAGTGAGGAGATCATACTTCGCCTGTGCCTCGTCATTGTACACCAAAACGCAATCCTCCTTCCCGTTATACACTGGAGTTATTCTCCAAGTGAGGCGAGGATCATCATCTCTCTGCTTCTGGGGAGTGAACTGCACGTTCATGCCATACCTGTACTTGATGTTCCCGAACGGAAAATTGACCAGTTTCATGGCAAAATCGGCAATGGTCGTCGCAGGAGTGAATCTCCTTTCTGCATCAGCATATGCCTTGACAAGGTACTCATGGATGGCCTTCAATTGTTCGACGACCAGGGGATCTGCGACATCGCCGGTCACGATCTTTGCCATGCTCATTTTTTGGCCGTCGATGATGACTGGCGTCCGGTCATGCAAGCTCACGAAAGCAGCAAGCCAATAAGCCACACGAGACTCTGTGCTGAACACGTCAGAGGGTACTCCTTGCGGGAATCTGTCCAGAATTTCCTTGCACCGGTGCAGCGGTGTCGTTGCCATCTACTCTTTCTCTATAAGAACTGCGTTCACTGATCCTTCCTGTCCAGGACGGGAGGTGATGCGCGCCTTCCCTTTTGCTGTCTCAAGAATGGAACCCTTGGTGATGATGTTTCTTCGTGCAAAATGCCTGTTTGCCGGGTTCAGTGAAGTCGTGATGATCTTCTCAATGGAATATTTCTTCGTCTTCGGGTCATAGACATTGGCAACATCCACTGCATAGAGCTTCTTTTTTTCTCCGCCTCCTTTCGTGTTGACCTGGATTGCCTTTTTCTTTCCGACCTTTGTCAGCATGGGCGAATTTCCCATCCGATTCAGCTTCTTGACCCGCGTGTTCTTGTACTTTCCGCCTGTCGGCTTCCTCTTTGCCCGAAATTGCATGATTGCCATGTCTTTTGAGAAACCCGAGGGCATTTATAAAGCTTATGGAAGTCCCTTGACAAGAAACGTAAAGTGTAAATACTACCCCTCTAGCCAAGACACCATGGAAGTCACGTTTTTCAGCGACGATATCATCATGAACATCGGCATCGTCATCTTCATGGTCCTTTTTGCCTTCCTCCTCTTCTTGTTCATCACATTCCTCATCTCCTTCCTCTTCCGAAAGAAGAAACAAGCGCCGTTCGCACCCATGGTCTCTGTCATCGTTCCGATGTACAATGAGGAAAAGAACATCGGACACTGCCTCACCTCCATCGCATCCACCGCGTATCAGCTCGCCAAGATCGAAGTGATCGTCGTAGACGACGCCTCGACCGACGGGTCAGTCAAGATCGTAGAAAGATTCATGCGTGAGCACAAGCGCATCAACATATCCATCATCAAAGGCACACACCAGGGAAAATCCGAAGCATTGAACTTAGGGATGAAAAGGGCATCCCACGATTATCTGCTCACCGTCGATGCAGACGTCATCCTCGGAAAACACGCCATCCGGGACCTCATCCGCCCCCTGCAAGACCAGGAAGTCGCGGCGACAAACAGCATCGCCGTCATCCACCAGCCAAGACGGCTGATCGAGTATTTCCAAGCCATCGAATTCTCCTTGAATAATGTCATCAGGGTCTCATTCTCAAAAGTGTTCAAGAACAGCATCTGGTTCTTCGGGGCGGTCGCGTGCTTCCGCAAGAAGATACTCGAAGACGTCGGCGGATTCAAGAAAAAGACGCTGACTGAGGATATGGACATCTCTCTTGAACTCTTCCTCAACGGATACCGCATCGTGACAGTCGAATCGGCAGTGATATCCACTGTCCCCATGCCGACTCTCGGCGAACTTTTCACACAGAGGATGCGCTGGTATTATGGCGCCCTGCAATCCCTGAGCAGGCATAGGAAGCTTCTCAAAAAGCCATCCCCTCCCATCCTATTCCTCTTCTTCAACCAGTACTGGTGGACATTCTACTCCTTTGTTTTTTTCCCGCTGACGATCTATCAAGTGTTCTATTGGCTTCCTGTCGGATACGCCGCCATCGGCGCATACCTTTTCCGATGGTTCTCCATCATCGGGCCGTTCTATGTCCTCTATAAGATACCAGAATGGGGAATATCTGCAACGAACATATTCGCAGTCTGCTCAGGAGTCATCACCCTTATCCTCTCGATCGTGGCCATCCTCGAATATAAGGTGAGGCTTAGGCCAAAAACAATCATCGCCCTATTCTTCTATTTCCCCTATTGCATCATCATCAATGTCATCCTCTTATCTGGAATAGTCAGATACCGGTTCTCAAAGAAAAAATACTTCATGAAATGATCGGACGCACTTCCGACACAATGGCGATTCACTTCCAACAGATGCTATCTGCCTGAAGGTAGAATTCCCTTGCTGCGTAAGTCCTTTGCCATCTGCCTTGTCAATAATTCTGACCCTCTCGCATTGAGATGATCAGCATCAGCAAAATACGATGCGCTGTCTTCCACGTCGACAAAATAATGGTAATAATCAAGAACTTGATAATCATCAAGCTTCTCATCAATGATCGCATCAATGAACCGATAATACTCTTCCCTGTCAAATCCCCTCTGTTCAATCTCTGCAATATACTCTGGAGAATAGGGATACTTGATGAACACCACGGTCATGTTGTTCTCTTTGGCAAAATCCAAGGTCAGGTTGAAATACTTCAAGGTCACATTGCTGAACATCGCCTTCTCCACAAACACGCCCGTGTAGATGGTGGAAATCCTCTTGTCACGCTCACTCTTGCTCCATGATCCGAAGCTCGCATCATTCTTCTGCCAGCCACGCTCAATAGTGCTCAAAGGGATCGGCTTTACGATCTGCAGCAGGTCGATCCCCTTGCCAAACGAAGGGAAATAGGACTCGAAGAACACATTCGTGTCATCAGAATATATCTCCTTGAGCTCTTCCCTGCTTGAGAACTGATTATACAGGTAGAGGTCATTGAGCCAGTTCGGCTCACGGTCATAATTCGTAGAAAAGGTGTGCAGGTCGATCTCGAGCAGCAAGACCTTCGGCATCAAACCCTCATCCTTCAACCGGCGCAGCTGGAGATACGACTTGCCGTATTTCTTCCCCGATGTGGCAAAATTATATGAGCCTTCCAGGTATGC
>JAGVFV010000146.1 GCA_020057445.1 archaeon
ACATTCCTGAACAAAAGGCTCCTGAACCTTACCTCCCTCTGGAGGAACCATCCACGCAGGAAGTCGCTCCTCAGGAATCCATTGCATTGGACGAGCATTTTTTCCTGCATGAACATGTGGTGCAAGATTCTGTGCTTCTTGCGAAGGAGACTGCTCCTGCAAAGGACCTGACTGATTCTGCAGCACCCTATTTTGCTGTCCTCGATGAGCAGGAGATCACGGCGAAATCTCCAGAGCCACGCGATTATCTGCGCAGGAATCCTTTTAAGCCGCTTTTCATCGACTCATTGCCAGTAGGCAGGCAAATGCCGCCTTGCGATGAAGAGACCGGCATCACTCCTGCAGACACAGAGATAGTCATATATGGAGAGCCGGTAGATTATGGCATCCCGTTAGCTGGATTCGAAGATCAACTAATTCTTGAAGATATGCCTGACGAAAGCATTCTGCCAGGTTATCAATTGCCTGTGGAAAGTGAGTCTGTTGCGCTCTCTTCAAATTCTCACCTGTTTGTCCTTGAAAATGCAGACGGTTCAGAATATGAAGGACCAGGCACGACGTCTTTGATGCCGGACCGGATTACAGAAGAGATGGCTGTATTATTCGACACGACAGGGACTGCAAGATACGCTCGCAATCTTGATTTGACAACTCCTGATATGGATTCGTCTTTGGGAACACCATCTGAAGAAGGAGGCACAATACCTGAAGAGAAAATCTATTTTGATTTTGAGAATGGTAATCTGAAGATTCGCCACATAGAAGGGAACTGGGGGGTTGGAGGATCTGTCGATACAGCGACGATCGCTGCGCCATCAGAGACGCAAGCGCCTGAAAAACAACCTTGGTACGCGAGCATCACCCGGCTTTTCAAGAAAGAAACGCAGACGAAGGTAATCCCTGTTCTTGAGCCATCTGTCACAGAGCCTGCTCTTGCAGAAGAACCTGCACCTATTCCGACGATCGCAGAAAAAGCCGCACCGGAGTACCTGGAAAGCAACAGCGTGACCTTCATCCTCGACGTCCATCCTGGAGACCAGATCGGCCAATTGCTCGAGAAGAAACTTCGGCAGAGCAATGTCATCGTGCACAAGGCAGACGTGAAGAACGTGCTCTGGGGCGGCATGATCGACGGCGAACCGTATGCAGGCTGGGTCAACATCACGCTCCGCACCAACGGCATCAGGGATGGGAAGAGCGTCCAGCCAGGGACTCTTCTTGCAGATTATGCAGACCTTCCAGCGAACCTGCACAGGTTCCTTCCTGACGGCCAACGGGAGATCGTTGAAGACATCGTCACTGTTCCTTCCGGAAGCGATGCCTCGACAGAGCTTTCGGCTTACCTGAATACGCATAATATCAAGCCCGGAAGAGTATTGTACGGCAATGGCGGCTTCATCGATGACGTGGCAAGAGACAACGGCCTTCACGACCTTGATAAGGTCCCTGCAGGGCTGCAGCTTGTCATCACTCCGCAGACATTGAGCAAACACCTCGAGGCCGCGAGAGCGATCGCCTACCAGGAAAGCCTTGACGGCATAGGCAGGCGCTATGCTGCAGGAGAGGCCGCGTACAAGATAGCTGACGACTTTGCTGTCTTTGGCGTCGATGACGTGCATAGGATCGGCCTTGAAGGCATCGCGAGAGCGAACGCTGACCAACCGTATGCAAAGAAGGGAGACAGGAAATTCAACGCACGCGCGTTGAACGCTGTCGGCATCGACGCGTATTCCCGCATCAAGGAATTGTATGTCGAGAACGGGTCGTTCGCAGCCGCTTCACGGGCGGCTGAGCAGGAATTCGCCAAGTATGGCATGGGATGCTCTGCAGACACTGTCAGAATGATAGTCAGGGGATCATAAACAGTCAAACAGGCTTCATGAAAGGGAAGAAAATGACATCCCGTATGCTCTGCTGTCCTGTGAGAAG
This sequence comes from archaeon, assembly GCA_020057445.1. Classification (GTDB taxonomy): domain Archaea; phylum Nanobdellota; class Nanobdellia; order Woesearchaeales; family JAHJEM01; genus JAHJEM01. The sequence continues at coordinate 1,930 of JAGVFV010000146.1, forward strand.
CATGACTAATCTGTCGACGCCGATGCCGACTCCTGATGTCGGCGGCATGCCGATCTCGAGAGCATTGATGAAGTCCTCGTCAATGGGCTGCGCTTCTGCGTCTCCTGCGTCGAGCTTCTTCTTCTGCTCGAGCCAGTTCGCTTTGAGGACTTCAGGGTCATTGAGCTCTGAATAGACATTGCCAAGCTCCCATCCGTTGACCATGGGCTCAAAGCGCTCGACAAACCGGGGATCGCTCGCCTTCTTCTTTGCAAGCGGCGACGTATCTGCCGGGAAGTCATAGACGAGCGTCGGCTGGATGAGTTTCGCTTCGCAGAAGTGCTCGAAGAGAGCCTCGAGGAGTTCGCCCCAGAGCATATGGTTTGCTTTGTCGATGAGGTTCTTCTCCGCGATGTCGCGAAGTGCTTCGATGTCGAGATCTTCGGGAAAGTGCTTGATCTCCTGCTTCAAGGCATCGATGATGCTGATGCGCTTCCAAGGCCTCTTGAAGTCGAGCGTGTGTTCGCCGTATGTCACTTTAGTCGTCCCATTAACCTTGAGCGCGATGTATTCGATCATCTCTTCGAAGAAGTCCATGTTGTCTTCGTAGTTCGCATAGGCGTACATGGTCTCCATCTGGAGGAATTCGGGATTATGCGTCCTGTCGATGCCTTCGTTTCGGAAGTCCTGGGAGAACTCGAATATCTTCTCGTATCCACCGACGATAAGTCTCTTTAAGTACATCTCGTTTGAGATCCTCATGTAGACATCCATGTCAAGCGCATTGAGCTTTGATTTGAACGGCCGTGCGTTCGTCCCGCCGTAGATCGGCTGCAGTATCGGGGTCTCGACTTCGATGAATCCTTTGTTTGTGAGGAATTCTCGCATGCTCGAGATGATCCTTGCCCTTTTGATGAAGACCTCTTTCACCTCTGGGTTCATGATGAGGTCGAGGTATCTCTTGCGGTAGCGGATCTCCTGGTCCTTGAGCCCGTGGAATTTTTCAGGAAGGGGATGTACTGACTTCGTGAGGAGCGTGACTTTGTGGGCATGGACTGTCGTCTCTCCTGTCTTTGTCTTGAAGACGGATCCTTCGATGCCGACGATGTCGCCAAGGTCGAATTTCTTGAGGAGAACGTAGGCTTCTTTTAGGTCGTCTTCGCGGAAGAACACCTGTATCTTGCCTGTCATGTCCTGGATGTGGCCAAATGCTGCTTTTCCCATGGAACGGAATGCCATGAGCCTTCCTGCGACAATGACCTTGTCTTTGCTTTGCTCTTCTTTCTGCAGGTGACCATATTTCTCGAGAAGCGCTGCAGCGTAGTGGGTCTTTCGGAACGTGCTCGGATAGGGATCTATCTCTGCATCTCT
>JAGVFV010000105.1 GCA_020057445.1 archaeon
AAACCACTTCATCACCAAAGGGACGATCACCTCAGCAGACTGTCCCATCATAACCATAGGGCTTCGGCCAGGAGAGAAGATGAGTGAAAGCCTCATGACAGAAGAAGAGGCGCAGATCGCAGAAGAGACAGAATCCATGTTCATCATCAGGCCGCCATTAGAGCTTCCCCACACGCCAGTGCCCACGACGACAGCGCTCAAGAAGACCAATCCGAGCATGTACAATTCACGGATGGCATGCCACCTCAACCAGAACGAGATCAAAAAAATCCTTTCCAAACACGACATCTTATGAAACTCTCGCTCTTCTTCCCCGCCTACAACGAGGAAGAATCCTTGCCAAAACTTCTCAAAGACGCGACAAGACTATGCAAAGAGGTCGCAGACGACTACGAGATCATCCTCGTCATCCTCGAGACATCGAAAGACAACACGATTCCCCTTGCAAAAAAATACGCCAAAAAAGACTCCCATATCAGAATCGTCATCCAAAAAGCGAACGATCGGGGAGTGGGAAGGGCATACCATATCGGATTCCAATCCGCACGATACGAGATCGTCATGTTCTCAGACGCAGACAACCAGTTCGATCTCCAAGAATTCAAGAAGCTCCTCAAGCTCCTGCCACAATACGACTTTGTCACGGGGTACAGGAAGAAGAGGATGGACCCCTTCCCCAGGCGGTTCATCGCATTCTTCTACAACCTCCTCCTCAACATACTCTACGGCATGAGAGTCAGGGACGCTGACTGCGCCATGAAGGCATTCAAGAGAGAGCTTGTGCAACGCATCACGCTCCGATCAAGGACAGGAATGATCTGCCCTGAACTCATCATCAAGGCACGGCGACTCGGCTACAAGATCAAGGAGATACCAGTCACCCACTACCCCCGAACAGCGGCAGAATCCGCATTCGCAAGCGGGGGATTTGTCAAGCCAAAAATAATACTAGGACAAGTAAAGGAGATGCTCGCACTATCAAAAGACTTACGGACACACAACTATGACAGGAGGAAAAAATGAAGATAGCAGTCATAGGACTCTGGCACCTTGGCTCTGTCATCACAGCATGTCTTGCAGAGAAAGGGCATTCCATTGTCGCATACGATGACAAACCAGAGGTCGTTTCACATCTCAAGAAAGGAATACCTCCCATAACAGAGCCGGAACTCACAGAAACACTTCACAAATGCAAGAACAACATCATTTTCACCGACAGAAAAGAAGACGCTGCAGGATGCGACCTCTTCTGGATTGCCATCGACACGCCTGTCGATGCGGATGACAATGCAGATGTCGAGCATGTCATGAAGATGACACGATCATTCTTTCCCCTCATGAAAGAAGGAAGCATCGTCCTGCTCAGCTCGCAACTACCGGTCGGGAGCACAAAGAAGCTAGAAGAAGAGGCAAAAAAAGAGCATATAAAAGTACATTTTGCCTGCTCGCCAGAGAACCTGCGCCTTGGAAAGGCAATACCTTATTTCCGAAGCCCGGACAGGATCGTTGTTGGAGTCAGGGACGATGAGACCAAGAAACGACTGACTGCACTGCTCTCTCCATTCACAGAAAACCTCCTCTTCATGCGCGTTGAATCCGCAGAGATGACAAAGCACGCGATCAACGCATTCCTCGCCACAAGTGTGGTCTTTGCGAACGCGCTAGCGACGCTCTGCGAACAGACTGGCGCGGACGGATTTGAAGTCGAGCAAGGATTGAAGTCAGAGGCTCGCATCGGGCAAAAAGCCTACGTCAAGCCGGGAGGGGCATTCGCAGGAGGGACACTCGCCCGAGACCTCCAATTCCTCATAAAAGAATGCAAAGAGAAAAAAGTTGACGGACAGCTGTTCTCAGCAGTGCTTGCCCAGAACGAGGCGCACAAGCTATGGTCAGAAAAACGGCTAACAGGCTTGCTGGGATCGGTGAACGGTCGACGCATAGCCATACTCGGCCTTACATATAAGCCAGGGACAGACACCCTCCGACGGTCATCATCCATCGAGATAGCGGATCAACTACTTGCCAAAGGAGCAGAGGTCATCGCATTCGATCCCGCTATTAAGGAAATGCCTCCAGAATATGCAAGGATAAAACTGGGGAAGAGCGTGCAGGATGCGCTCACGGATGCAGACGCGTGCATCATCGCAACACCATGGCCAAAATTCCAGACACTCGCTCCTGCTGACTTTTCTGCGATGAGACGGAGACTGGTGCTCGACCCTGCGGGATTCCTAAAACAACTAACGGGAACTGATATTGAATATTATGTCGTAGGACATGGAAACATTTAAGAAAAATACACCTATTTCTGTTGATTATGAAAGATACAATGAAGAAAGCAATAGTAACAGGCGGAGCAGGATTTATCGGAAGGAGCTGGCCTCAGCTCGCACGGAAGCGAAGAGGACTATCGACTTCGTCGAAGTCCTCTGCACTGCGGAGGTCACCTTGAAAGCAGTAGTAACGGGTGGAGCAGGATTCATCGGAAGTACAATAGCAGACAGACTGCTCAAGGAAGGATACTCTGTCCTTGTCATCGATAATTTCAGGACAGGGCAAGAAGCATTCGTCTCTCATAATCTCAAGAACCCGAAATACACGCTCGTCCGTGAAGACCTGCTCAACTACGAGAAAATACTTCCCCATTTCAAGGAAGCGAAGATTGTCTTTCACATGGCCGCGAACGCAGACGTGCGGCACGGACTAGAAGACACACGACGAGATTTGGAGCAGAACACGATCGTCACCTACAACGTGCTCGAGGCGGCGAGAAAGAATGGCGTCAAGAAGTTCGTCTTCGCTTCGACTGGAAGCATCTACGGAGAACCGGACACATTCCCGACACCGGAGACCTACAAGATCCCCATACAGACATCATTCTACGGAGCATCGAAGATAGCATGCGAAGGGCTCATCCAGGCATTTGCAGAAGGATTCCCGATGAAAGGATACATCTTCCGCTTTGTCTCCTGCATGGGAGAACGATACACCCACGGCTGCGTCTTTGACTTCATGAAGTCACTTCGAAAAGACCCGACGACACTCCACATCCTCGGGAACGGCAAGCAGAAGAAATCCTATATCTACATCGGAGACCTGGTCGAAGCCATCTTCCACGTCATCAGCACACAACACGAAAAGGTCAACATCTACAACCTCGGGACTGATGAATTCGTGGACGTGAACTTCATCGCACAGACCATCTTCGACGAACTGAAATTAAAAAATGTGAAAATCTCCTATAGCGGAGGAGAGCGTGGATGGATAGGCGACTCGCCATTCATCTACCTCGACATCGCGAAACTCCAGAAAGCAGGATTTTCCCCGAAAACAAGCATCAAGGACTCCATAATCCACACCGTCAGATACCTCAACACCCACCCATTCCTATTCGACCAACGATGAACAACACCACAATCGTGATTGTTGCGGGCGGACTTGCCACAAGACTCCAACCAATCACCGAGAGCATACCGAAATGCATGGTCGACATCAAAGGAAAGCCACTCATCGAGCACCAACTCGACATCTTCAAAGCACAAGGATTCATCAATATTCATTTCTGCGTAGCACACCTTGCCGAGAAGGTCGAAGAATACTTCGGCGACGGGAAGAAACTCGGACTTCGCATCACCTACAGCAGGGAAAAGGAGCTTGTCGGCACCGCAGGCGCAGTGAAACTCTACGAACAGCACCTAACATCGACATTCATCGTCTATTACGGCGACATCATCACGAACTTCCCATTCGAGCAATTCATCACATTCCATAAGGCGAAGAAGGGGATCGCGACAGTCGCCCTGCATGAGAGACGCCCTGACTCGACGAACAAGAACGTCATCAAGATGGACAATGATAGAATCACATTTTTCTTGGAGAAGGGAATCCGGGACGAGCACGCTGCAGATCCGACACTCACGACACTGTGCAATTCCGGCTTCTACTGCATGGAACCGAAGGCATTGTCCTATATCCCGATAAATACATTCTTTGATTTCGGAAAAGATGTCTTTCCGAAACTGATCACTGTAGGCGAGAAGGTATACGGGTTCAAGCACCAATCACGATATGCAGAGATAGGGACGGTTGAAAAGTACGAGAAAGCAAAGTAATTATAAACATATGTCTATTGCATATGTTACTGAAGTATGTTTGACGTGCGCTATGAAGGACTGCGAATAGCGCCATCCTACGCTGCGATGCGAGAGCTCATGCAAGAAGGCATGTCCCTCGAAGACGTCAAAACTATCCTTGAAGAAGGATTTGATGCGCCTCGAAAGCGAAAAAGAGGCACACAGGAAAAATGGCTTCACATCGGCAAGAAAACATACAATGCAGTCGTCGTGAAAGACTATAATGAAGTACTGCAAGAAGAAGTGTGGCTCCTTACACATTTCGGAAAATTTTAAACCATGAAATGCCCAAACTGCAAACAGAACATGAACCCGAAAAAAGGGATTCCATTCAACCAATACAGGATTGACGGCTTCAGCTGCTCGTGCGGAGAGATCTATTTCGACCCTGAACAGGCAGAGAAGATCCTCCTCCTCAACAAGCTGAAGAAACAGAAGATCACTGCAAAACTTGGCAGGATCAAGAGCAATCTCATCCTTCGCCTTCCAAAGGACGTTGAGACTGCGCTTGGCCTTGAACAAGGGGAAGAAGTGGAGCTGCACGTGGAGAACAAAGAGCTGAGAGTCGTGAAGATTTAATCACCCGAATCTTTATAAACCAATCTGGATTTGATTCCTGTATGCAGTATGTCCTGCCATTTTCAAGCATAAGCAAGCATGACGCCAGCATCGCCGGCGGCAAAGGAGCATCCCTCGGAGAGATGAGCCAAGCAGGGCTTCCTGTCCCTGAAGGATATGTGGTCCTTTCTTCTGCATTTGACGAATTCATCAAAGAGACAGGCATCACTGCAGACATCGACTCCATCTTACACTCCATCAAGAACCACAACGTCCGCCAGATCGAGAGAGCGTCAGAGAAGATCCAAGGGATCATCCTTGCAGAAGAGATGCCGGAAAAAATCAAGAAAGACATCCTTCATTCCTACGACAAATTACATTCTCCGTTCGTCGCAGTGCGATCATCTGCAACAGCAGAAGACAGCACATCCGCGGCATGGGCAGGCCAACTGGAAAGCTACCTCAATACGACAAGGGACAAACTCCTTGAAAAAGTAAGACAGTGCTGGGCATCACTCTTCACGCCACGAGCAATAGCGTACCGCTTCGAGAAAAACATGCAAGACCATGCGATCTCCGTCGCTGTCGTCGTCCAAAAGATGGTCGCAAGCGACATATCAGGCATCGCCTTCTCGGTGCACCCCGTGACGCAGGATCCTGACCAGCTCATCATAGAAGCAAGCTACGGACTTGGCGAAGCGATAGTCTCAGGAACCATCACCCCTGACAATTATATCGTCAGAAAAAACCTGCAGATCATAGAGAGGAATGTCGCAAAGAAAGAGAAAGGACTGTACAGATCAATCAAGGGAGGAAACGAATGGAAACAGATTCCAGATACGAAAAAAAATCGGCAAGCATTGAATGACAGAGAAATAATCAGACTCTCAAAGATCATCATCAAGATCGAGAAACACTACGGATTCCCCTGCGACATAGAATGGGCAAGGGAAAAAAACAAGTTCTACATCGTGCAGAGCAGGCCGATCACGACACTAACGGAAAAAACAGTTATAAAACAACAAATGAATGTAAGCGATCCTTTACAAAATGACATATTGAATATCAAATGGTACCATCTCGGCAAGTGGGTCGAGCCTGCTCTTGCTGCACAAGTGTGGCTTGAATATGGAGTAATTGCCCAAAAATTCTTCAAGCAAAAATTGAATGGAAAAATCTTGTATATCAATGGCGACTTCTTCTTATCCCAGCACGATGTTGACATCATAAAAAACGAGTCGTACCGCGCGGCAAAAAAGAATAATAAGCAATTTTTCAAGAAGATATACACTGAAATCAATAGAGTAACTCGTAATCTTTCACGCCAAATCAAACAATCCTCTTCTGCAACCGGATTCATAGAACAGTACAAGCAGCTTACAGGGGTGTGGATGCCACTCAATATCGTCGCAACAGGCATTGAGCAATATGCGAAGGAGACTGCTCCAGAAGCATTCACCCTGACGAAAGGATATCTCAAAGAGAAGCCGTGGACATTGCAACAAATCGACGATATGAACGCATTGAAAATGGCGATAGAAAAGAAGATCGGCAGA
>JAGVFV010000054.1 GCA_020057445.1 archaeon
CTGATGATCAATTGATCATATCAAAAAGTGTGGAGATGAAGAGGGAAGACGTGCCTGTCGATAGCAGGACGGAGAGTTCCATGCCTCCTCAGGAGGCGCTCTCTGCGCAAGGTGAGACTCCTGGATTGGTGCATGTTATTTGGTCTGAGACAGAAGAGCCGCACAAGATAGGGGTTGATGATTTCGTAGGATATTTCAACGCGCGTTTCAGGAGCATAGAACGATTGCTGAAAGGGCGTGAAGAGTTGTCAGGCGTGCGTTCTATATCACGGATCACGGCAAAGACCGCAAAGGAGAATGTCTCACTTATAGGCATGATTGTAGAAAAGGCAGAGACGAAGAACAAGAATATCATGCTCTCCGTGGAAGATGCCACAGGAAAGATCCAGGTGCTGATAACTCCCAAGCGAAAAGAATTATTTACGCTCGCAAAGGATCTTGTGCTTGATGATATTGTTGGTATTTCAGGAGTAGCGGGAAATAAGATCGTTTTTGCGGAAAACATCGTTCTTCCGTCAATCCCGCTGACACGGGAGATGAAGAAGGCGCCAGCTGAAGCGTATGCCGTGTTTACAGGAGACATTCATATAGGATCGACCGCATTTCTTGACGACGAATTCGAGCGGTTTATCGCATGGCTTGAAGGAAAATCAGGTTCTCCTCGGCAAAGGGAGATTGCGGCAAAAACAAAATACGTATTCATCATGGGCGATCTCGTCGAAGGGATCGGCATCTATCCAGGGCAGGAAGAAGAGCTGACCATTAGGGAGATTCGAAAGCAGTATAGCGCTCTTGCAGTCTATCTACGAAGGATTCCATCGCACATGCAGATGATCATTTTGCCTGGGAATCACGATGCAGGACGGATTTCTGAGCCTCAGCTCCCCTTGTATGCTGATTTTGCTGGCGAGCTCTACGCATTGCAGAATGTGCACATGGTGAGCAATCCAGCATACGTTAATATAGGCGCGGAGGGCGATTTTTCAGGTCTTGATGTCCTCTTGTATCACGGGTTCTCTTTTCCTTATTATGCAGATCATGTTCCGTCTATTAAGGATGCTGGAGGGATGAAGCGTGCCGACTTGATCATGAAGTTCTTGTTGCAAAGGAGGCATCTTGCGCCGACGCATGCCTCAAGCATGTATATTCCATATTCGAATAGGGACCCCTTGTTTATCTCACGGGTTCCTGACTTGTTCGTGTCAGGGCACATTCATGTGAGTACTGTTGCGAATTTTAGGGGGGTTACGTTGATTAATTCTTCTTGTTGGACAAAAATGACCGAATACCAGGAGAAGCGGGGTATCGAGCCTCAGCCAGGAAGGGTGCCTGTCATGAATTTGCAGACGAGAGAAGTCAAGATCCTGAATTTTCTGAAGGAGGAAGCGCATGGAGAACTCTAGCAGGCTGCAGTATTATTTTGATAGCCTGGAACGCGAGTGCAAGAAAGCGTTTGAACTTGCAGCAAAGGCGCGAAAGAAGGGATATGACCCTAAAGATGTCGTAGAGGTGCGCCTCGCAAAGAACATGGCTGAGCGGGTCATCGGTCTGGTGAGTGTTGCCGCTCCGCAGATTATCGGAACAGGGGCAGAGCAGCGCATCTTGGAGCTGGAAGAAATGTACGGCGCTCAAGATTGGCGTGTCGCGCTGTTGATTGCAGAGGACGTGGCTCGCGAGCGGTTTTGCTCTTTCAAGAACCAGAAGGAAGCGATGGAAGCGGGGATCAGGACAGGATTCACCTATGCCACAGTCGGTGTCGTGTCTTCTCCTCTTGAGGGGTTTACCTCGCTTGATATCAAGCCAAGACGTGACGGGACTGGCCAGTTTTTTTGTTTGAACTATGCGGGCCCAATCCGTAATGCGGGAGGGACTGCGGCCGCGTTCAGCGTCATCATAGGGGATTACATCCGGATGAAGTTCGGCTTTGCGCCGTATGATCCTGACGAGAGGGAAGTGAAGCGGACGTTCGTGGAACTCGAGGATTATCATGAATATGTGACTAACCTCCAGTATTTTCCAAGCAAGGACGAGGTGGAGTTCCTCATGCAGCATCTTCCTGTGGAAATTTCTGGCGATCCCTCTGAGACAGTGGTGCTGTCAAACCTGAACCTGCGCGATCTTCCTCGGGTGCAAACAAACCTGTTGCGTTCCGGATTTTGCCTGATCCATTCAAGCTGCATCCCGTTGAAGGCGCCAAAATTATGGAAGCAGGTTTCTGAGTGGGGAAGTGCGTTTGGCCTGTCGCATTGGAAGTTTTTAGAGGAGTTCTTGAAGCTGCAGAAGAAGATGAAGGCGCATGGCAAGAAGAAGGAGGAAGGCATCACTCCTGATTATACTTTTATTCATGATCTTGTCGCAGGAAGGCCGGTGATCGGGCATCCTCTTGCGAACGGCTCGTTTCGCCTGAGGTACGGCCGGAGCAGGACGTCGGGATTTTCTGCACAGTCAATACATCCCGCGACAATGGTCATGCTTGACAATTTTGTCGCGACGGCGACACAGTTGAAGGTGGAACGCCCGGGAAAGGCCGCGGCGTATTCCCCTTGCGACACTATCGACGGGCCGATCGTGAAATTGCATGACGGCTCTGTCGTGTCGGTGACAAAGGAGTCCCAGGCAAAAGCGTTGAAGGCGCAAGTAAAGGAGATATTGTATCTTGGAGATGTCTTGATTAACTATGGCGACTTTTTCAATAGGGCGCACCCCTTGGTCCCGTCAGGATATTGCCCAGAGTGGTGGGCTCTTGAAGTGGAGGAGGCGCAAAAGTCGGGCGGAAAGGTGGGCATTGCCGATGCGCGCATGCTTGAGCTATTGCAGGCGCCTTTGACCATCTTCCCTACGGTTAAGGAGGCGTTTCACATCTCGGAAGAATTGCACGTGCCGCTGCATCCGTCGTATACGTATTTTTGGAATTCGCTCTCAGGTGAAGAATTGGAGAAATTTTTTGAGTATCTGAAGATCGGGAGCGTGCATGAGGATGCGAAGATCATCCTGCCTTATGATGCGTCGCTCCGTGATGAGAAGCGTGTTTTTGAGCTTGTGGGAATTCCGCACAAGCTTGTCAACAGGGAGTACGTTGTTATTGAGAAGACGGAGACAGAAGTGTTATTGTCCCTCTTCGGAAGCAAGGACCAGTCCGAGTTTGCCACAGCAATTGAAAATGTGCGATCGCGCTTGTCGAAAGAGAAGACGTCGTTAGAGAACATGAATGCGCTCAGCCATGTCAAGGAAGAAGACCGTCTCGGGGTGTTCATCGGTGCGCGTATGGGCCGTCCTGAAAAGGCAAAGGTGCGAAAGATGGTTGGCAGTCCCCATGTTCTTTTTCCTGTCGGTGCCGAAGGCGGCCGCATGCGGGCTTTTCAGGCGGCGATTGAGAAGGGAAGGGTGACTGCGGAGTTTTCCGTGTTTTTTTGTCCTTCATGCAAGAAAGAGGTCGTGTTTGCCATCTGTCCGTATTGTGATGGTCTTGCTGAGAAGAGGGTCGTATGTGAGCTGTGTGGCACTGTGGCAGACTGCATCCATGAGGGTAAGCGGAGATTTAAGCGGATGGAGTTGCCTATTCGTGAGTATATGGATCACGTGTTGATGAAATTAAAGACGCGGATATATCCCGATCTGATCAAGGGGGTGAAGGGCACATCGAACAAGGATCACGTGGTGGAGCATTTGATGAAAGGGGTCTTGCGGGCAAAGCATGACGTTTTTGTAAACAAGGACGGGACGACAAGGTATGATGCGTCTGAAGTCACGTTGACGCACTTCAAGCCAAAGGAGATCCGCGTAAGCCTGGAAAGATTGCGGGAACTTGGCTATACTCATGATGTGGTCGGTGCCGAGTTGATATCGGATGAGCAGGTGCTGGAGCTGTTTCCGCAAGATGTGGTGCTCCCCTGCTGCAGGGAAAGTCCTGATGAGTCTGCTGACGTGGTGCTTTTCAATGTGGCAAATTTCATCGACGAGCTGCTGTACCGGTTGTATGGATTGAAGCCGTATTATCATCTGAAATCAAAGGAGGATCTTGTAGGTCAGCTGATCATCGGCCTTGCGCCGCACACGTCTGCAGGAATCCTTGGCAGGATTGTCGGCTTTTCCAATACGCAGGCATTTTTTGCGCACCCGTACTTTCATGCGGCCATGAGGCGGGATTGCGATGGTGATGAGTCTTGCCTTTTTCTGCTGATGGATGGTTTTCTGAATTTTTCAAGGGAATATCTTCCGAGTTCGCGGGGAAGCACGATGGACGCGCCTCTTGTCTTGACCTACATGCTCAATCCGCGGGAGGTCGATGATATGGCTTTCCACATGGATATCGTGTGGAAATATCCTTTGGAGTTCTATCGTGCGGCAAAGGCGTTTAAGATGCCTTGGGAAGTGAAGATCGCCCAGATCAATCACGTATTGGGGACA
>JAGVFV010000001.1 GCA_020057445.1 archaeon
AGCTGGTTGATGACCTCGTCAAACCCGGGCTCCTTGCATGTCGCCTGGGGCACCGTTATGTGGAACTCCTCAAGAACCGGCTCATTTCGCATGGGGACGTTTGCCGCATCACGCTTGATGCGAACGAACCTTCGCACGTCCACTGTCCCGTCGAGGCGCTTGATGTTCTCGATCTGCTCCTCTGTCTTGTATACTCCGAACGTGAGCTGGTCCTGGACCCATTGCGGGAACTGCGCGCCCTTGGTGTATGCCTCTTCCGACGACATGAGCTGTGATGTTGCGTACACGGCCTGCTTCACTGATTGCATGAACAGCTCATGCATCAGCTTTTCCGGAGAACCGAAGATCTGATGGATCTTCAAGATGTAAAGATCGTCATTCGGCAGCTGGAACCGGTAGTCCCCGCTGATGTCTGCCGTACCTCCGTCATTGTACCTCACCTTGATCGCAGGACCGGTCTTGGTCTTGTCGGTCTTGTCGTTAGAGAACGTGTAGCTCGACTGGATCTGGTAGCTGGTCTTACGGGCAAAACCCTTTGCGTAGATGCCAGGGCCGTGGCGCACCCACATCTTGCCTGTGATCGGATTCTCCAGGACCTGGACGAATCCTGCGTCGTTGTTGGTGAACATGGAGACTGCGCCGCCGAGGACGACGACGAGTCCGATCACGATCCCGGCAACCTTCGCGATCCTGCGAAAGTCGATGGATTCAAAGTCTTCAAACATGGTTTCCTCCAATGGTTTCAGATATTCCTGTTTTCGATCTCACTGCACGCGCTTGTGAGGCGCTGTTCACCTAAGCTCCGTTGCTCCTTTCCGGCCGGACGATGCGCGCCCTTGTCGCGTACCACCCTTGCCCATGCTTCATGCGGACATCTTCGAGCAGGACAGAGTCATTCACGTTCGGAAGGTTCTCGTCGACAAGGACGGAGAGGGCGAAAATGATGGACCCTTCGACCCCGTCTGCGTACGCGACTGCATAGGGTTCTGTTTCCCCTTTCATCACGTACGCATTCGCCACCCTTCCCACGACAGTTCCCCGAGGAAGGTGATCTTCTCTGGGAATAAGGTTATGTGGTTTCATGCTACCTCCGAGGATGTGAGATCGTAAACCCCCACACTTGTTTTTCCTCCTTCAAGAACCGGCTGTTCTTGACCGATCCGTAGTTTCTGGCCAGACTTTCTGCCCAATGTGCAGGGGAGGGACCTTGATGATCCTCTTGTTCCTGATGTTGTCTGATCCCTCCCCTCATCGAGCCCTGTCCTTCGCATCGGATGGACCATCGCCCTCCTGCATAAGTGGAACCTCTCCTGAAGCTCCGAAGATCCGGGCTGCCGTGGATAGCGTAGCACTTGTCTGCAAGGAATCCTTGTTTCCAAGGTACAACAGTCTCACCAACAGCCCAGAAATTTCACTTCAGGTGATGAATCGCCCCGATAATCAGCAAGATACATGCCAAGAAGCCGCCTGCGAGGAACAGGAAGTTCCCTGCTGCCCTGCAGTCGTTTCTCTGGTGTATCCTCCTGAAGCACTCCTGCATGTCCAGCTCCCCTGTATCTATCTTGATCAGGAGGGCAAGCAGGCGGCAGCAGATGCCGAGGAAGAAGACGAGTCCGACCAACATCCACCAGTATGACATCGCTTAACCTCCTGCGAGACTTTGCCCCTGGCGCAACTCACCGCGGTTGGAGGTGCCAAATGACCCGCAATGTTCGCGCCAGGGGACTCTTCATACCACAAATCGATAGAGGAGCAGGCCTGCGACAAAGCCAACTCCTGCCGGGACGACGAAGAGAGACGAGAGCGCGAAGGAGCCAAGCACGGCAGCCCACCAGGGTGCATGGCTTTGTCTCACTCCCCTTCTTGTCCGAGGCATGATGATGAGGAAATCGATCCACTCCCAGAAGTCATTGACCTTCCGGAGGACGAACGCGAATGTCGCGATGCCGACGAGCAGCCCGAGAAACATCGCCAAACACTTCCAGGTCTCCTGCATGGTTTTTGCCTTTCTTCAGAAGGGAGATGTCAATTCTCCTTCAGGTCTTCCTTGTTAATTCTCTCGAGCGCTTTTATCACCTGAGGTCTGCTCACGTCGCGAGCATTGAACAACATCACCCACTGGAGCTTCATGCGCCTCTTCATATAGAAGTCGAAAGAGAGCATGCCTGCCGCCCCAAGGATCATGGACGCGAGCGGGACGGAGAGGACGAAGAACAGGTCGCCCTTCTTCATGATCCAGGTCTCCATTATCCCGAGGAAGAAGGCAGCCATGTACGCAGTGCCCATCCAATCGACGATCTTGAGCAGCTCTTGGCTCTCGCGAGGATCCATGAGCGCTTCGACAGCGATCTGCCTCTTTGCCTTGCCGATGATGTGCACGACAGAGGCAGCGAAGATGAGGATCATGACTGTCGCCGTGTTCGGAAGCGCCTTCTCTGAAACTCCCCCGATGAGATAGCAGATAAAGCCGATGAGCGATGCAGCAGTCCCAAGCCAGATGATCTTGATTGCATCCTTCAGGTTATTCATAGATTCACTCCTTTCATGGTGAGACAGGCGCACAGCGCTTTCATCTCTCCTCAGGATCGCCCCACAGCTCTCTTTCCCTTTCCGGCCGACGGTCCCTTGCCTCCTGTGCAAGGCTATCGAACATCTGTTGGATATGTTCCGCCGAGAGCCGCATGCGCTTCTTCATGTAGACGGCGAATGAGATTGAAGTTGATACGCTGAGGATGATTGTCGCTATCTGGACGGCCACGATAAAGAATGTGCCTCGGTTCTTGGTGAGCAGGAGTTCGATCGCAAAAAGGACTATCGCGAAACCATACGCGAAGCCCATCCTCGTGACGATGCCAATGAACTGCTTCGCCTGCGGGAGACTGCCAAAGTCAACTTCAGACTCTATCCTCTCTCTCGCCCTCACAATGCGCAGGCATGCGGAGAGTGCAAAGATGAGGATCATGCCTGTCGCGAGGAACAGGATGGTCTTCTCCATCGCCGAGAGAAGGATAGTCTTCTCAGATCCTCTCCAGATGAGATAGCCGAGAAGACCGATGAGCGATGCGGCAGTCCCAAGCCAGATGCACTTGATTGCAGCCTTCAGGTCATTCATGGGTTCATTCCTTTCCGGCATGTGTGCCTCTATCGTTCATACCTTCTTCTGTGGAACCTGTAGAAGAGCTTGTCGGCACCGACGATGACGAAGCTTCCGCAGATCACCACGAGAATGAGATTCAGGATGCCTCCTCTCAAGACAGTCAATGCGCAACCCGCCGCGAGGATAAGGGCGACATGCATCAGTGTCTTCTTGAAGAGGAGGAAGAAGAGAGCGGCAGAAGAGAGAAAGATGAGCAGCACTTTCACCTGCTCTCCATGGTATTGATGGAAAACCTCATTCATAATGCGTCCCTTTCGTTCAAGTTGCATGTTGTGCAGAACCTTGTGCCGGAGGAAGTGGCAAGTTCCAACCCCGGGTCGGATCTTCCACAATGTGATCTCCGGCACATTCCAAACAAGAGAGCGCCCGTCAGGAACCCGAAACACTCCATCGAGAGGCCGCTCTGCCATTGAGCTACGGGCGCTGTCGTGCGCTGTTACACCTTCACCGAGCGCAGCATCCTGTCAAGCGCGAATTTCCGCAGCATCGTGAACCCGAAGAACGAAATCAGGATGGCGGAGATCGGATTCATCTTCCACAGGAAGACCGTGACAGCGAAAAGCACCGCGCCTCCTGCGAGCGTCGCGGCATTCGTGATGCGACGCCAGGCAGCAGGAAGTACGAGCCACTTCTCAGGACCTGTCATGTCCACATCGCCTTTCGTCTGCTTGCGGTCAGGGAGCAGATGGACACAGACAAAGCTGAGCAGATAGGCAATAGATCCGATGAGGATGAGCATGTTGAGCGACAGATACTCCCCTGGCGCTATGCCAAAGAAGCCCTGCTGGAACTTACTCAGAAAGCCGAGCTTCAGTCCGTGCTCATACAGCCATCCGCCAGTCCCATAGCTGCAGGAATAGGCAAAGTTTGCCACGCTCATGAAGCCGGCAAAGAGGCTCCCCGCCGCAGCGACAGGGATGATCGAACCCACAAGGCTGAACGTGCTCATGCGGATCAGCGCAGCGCCGATCGCGAGCAGGAAGTTGTACCCTGCGAGGAAGCCGAGCCGGACCGCACCCTCGCTCGCAAAAGGCAGCAGCTGATGCAGTCCCTTGGTGATGTCCGAGAAGTACGGGTCAAGAAGCAGGTACGCTCCCAAGCTCAGCGCGATCGAAGAGACGATGTAGATACGAAAGATCGAACGAAGTCCGATGCGGTCCTGCCACTTGACTCCCTTCCAGGCGAACAGCAGCACACCGACAAAGAGCCCTGCGTTCGTGATCCCGTCGGAAATCCCCACCTGCGTCTGAGAGAACTTCAGGTCTTCAAGCAGGTGGTTGTTCCAGATCGCGCCAAGCGCAGGCTGGAAGTGAAATAGGAAATAGAAGAGCATCACTCCCAGGATTGGACCGGAGTTGAGCCCGTTCCAAAAACCCATGACCGACTGCTTCAAGGGGATCGGTGCCGCCTTGTCATGCGGAAGCATGAGGACGACTGCGAGCAGCACTGCAGGAACTGCTGCAAGGACGACCATGAGGTTGCCGAACTTAAAGTGGTCTGCTATGTAACCCCCGAACGAGGCAGCGATGATGCTCGTACCGTAGATCGAAGCCCAGCAGATAGCCTGGTTGAGGCCGACGGTCGTCGATTTCGAACGGCCGGATGCCTTAGACTCCTCATCACCTGCGATCACCGACGCACGATCGACGGCAACGTCAGTGGCGGCGAGGACAATGGAGAGCCCGAACAGGAACCAGAATAGGATCATCGCGCTGGCATCGAGCATTGGCGTCAGCAAAAACCCGAGCACGCTCATCGACAGCAGCAGGATGAGGATGGTCTTTGTCCTCCCGTACGCGTCGATGAGGAAGCCAAGGACGGGCTTGAACGCCCAAGCCAGGTATGACTTGGAATGCAAGCCCTGGATTGCACCTTCCTCCAGACCGAACCCCTTGAATATCCGAAAGATCGGTTGGTAGGTGACGCCCTGCCAGGGATTCGCGAGCCCCTGCATCATATACTCCAGGGCGAACACTACCTTCAGGAGTCCCTTGCGTTCTTTCTTCATTGCACTCCTATTCCCTCTGGTGATGGGGCGATGAACAGCGTATCACTGCAGCAGCGAGCATGCACTGCGTCAGTCGCCGCCAGAGTTCGTGAGGCCGTTCGACTGCATCACGAGATGAGCTCCCTTAAGCACGAGTGGAGGATGGTCTGGAGCATTGAGCGTGCCTTCGCAGACCAGGACTTGGTAATCTACATCAATCGCCTCGACCGGGGTGTCAAAGACACGACCACAAATGGAATGTCTCGTCTCGAACACCGTCCGGCGAGTTTCCAACCAAGCGACCTCCCTTGCACCGTACAACAAGTCCATGATGTCTGTGCACGTGCGGAAGTCTTCCTTGAAGAAGGGGAGCTTGACTGCCCACAAGTCGCCCTGGCGTTTTGCCTTTGTCTTTGTCTTCCTCTCGAACTTCTTGATGAGGTCTGGCTTGAGACGGGAATAGAACGCGGCCACCCCTTTTCGGTTGAACTCCAAGAACGCCTCCTCTGTGATCTCTGTCACGAAGGGCGAGTCATCGATCCCGATAAACCAATACATGCCCCAATTCTTAGCCACATGGAGGAGCCACTGGTCCTTGCGGAGCTTGAACCAGAGCGTCTCTTTCGGGACGATGAACTTCCCCTCATCGAATTCAGGGGATCGTATCACCTCGACAGTCTCCACAGGGAACTTCCCGATCTTCTTCGGCGCAGGGACATTTCCCTTCACTTGCACCTCAGGTCCATCAACGATATCACCCATGGCTTACTCCTTTTCTCGTGTCAAAGACACGTGAAATTCCTTCAAAAGAGATCGCGTCCGGAAATGCCGAAATCGAGTGCAAGAATTGCCTTTTCGTCCATCCACTCCTATTCGTCATTGCGAGAGGGACTTGCCTTGTCCGTTGACTTGGTACTAACATCCGGCTTCGGTGGGATTGTCGGGCTTGGAATCTGGTGTCCCCTCCCCCAATGCCGTTCAGGAGCCGCCTTCGGTGGAGATGTTGGGCTTGGAATCTGGTGTCCCCTCCCCCACTGCGGTTCGCCCTTGCCTGACTTCTCTTTGGACATCATTGCCTCCTCGAAAGCTGTCATTCCTCGTTTTTCACAAATTTGTGCTCCTGCGAGGAAAACAAGTCTCAGTACCGGGAGTAGCACCACATCTCAGCTGTCCTTAAACCAGACGCCCGGCCCATGCGTCGACCTAGCAATGCATGAGTGGATGCGCATAGATGGCTTTGCATCGCTGATGCATCCGTGCTTCCAGGCTCAAAGACGCGTCCGGGATGCCGACAAAGATGTCCGCAAGGTCAACCCTGGTTTGGCTTGATCTTCTTTCCCCAGAACGCGCCTCCTTCCTTTTCCGGGCGTTTCTTCTTCGTGTGTTGCGCCCGGGTAG
>JAGVFV010000122.1 GCA_020057445.1 archaeon
CCGCCCGCAGAAGAACCTGTCATTGATGGCCGCGTGCGGCGACCTGTACGTGGAAGTGGATAAGCCCCACGACATGATGGACGCGCTTGACCTCATCATCAGCAAGGATCCAAAAGCATGGGCAGGCTCGCGCATGCTGCTCTCTCTCATGAGAACGCCAGTGCCTGACCTTGCAGACCTCCTGCACCTGTCGTGGCTGTACGACCATGGATATCGGAAGCTCTTATTGTGCGATGAGATCTGCCTGAAAGAGGACTCGCTTGGAAAAGCGATAAACATCGTCGAGAGCTTCAAGGGGACGTATGCAGACGATATCGTGGAGAAGAAGCGCTTCAGGATATTCCCTTGGCGCTAAGGGAACTTGGGTGAACTCGCCTGGCTGATTTCCATTCAGCTGATCTCCTTGACCTTGATGACTCTCGGCCCTGACTTTTTCTTTTTCCTTCGTATTCCGAGAAGAGAGAGGATGAAGAGCAGGAGGACAATGCCGATGATGACCGGGATCGCTATCGCAAAGATGATGATGATTATGACGAGGGAGATGATCGTGACAAGGATCCAGATGATGATGCGTAGGGGGTTCATTTCCTTGCTTTTTTGAATAGATTTTTTCCGATGTTATTTCTTGCGATATCCTGATATTCTTCAGCATCCATCAATCCGTTGTATGAGCTGTTCTGGCCATAGCGCGTGTCTTCGTATCCTTTTATCGCGAAACGGACTGCCTGTTGCGCCAAGTCAAGAGTTAAGAGATGGAACCTGCCCATGATGCCGTACTTCTCTGCGATCTCTCTGCAGATCATCCCTTGCCTATACTCATCAGCGATCACAGACCCGATATTCAATTGGATATCCCGTCCTGCCTGTATCGCCCTTTCAAGGCTGTTCTGTCTTCGCATGCTGATGGTCATTATTTGAAAACCGTTGATTTCGTAAGCCTCTGGGGAGATTTGAACTCCCGACCTTCGCTTTACGAGAGCGACGCTCTACCACTGAGCTACAGAGGCATGATATTGAACTTTTATTTGTTTGTTTTAATGTCTTTTGCTGCGGCATCGCAAATTGCGAGTTGATGTGTCTTTGCGTTGTGCAGAGGATTGAGCGGATGCGAAATCCTCTTCGCTTTGCCCTGGGAGAGCGTAACTCCCCGCTTAACGAGAGCGACGCTCTTTTTCGCTTCGCGAAAACCAATGCTCTCGCAAAGTACCGCTGAGCTACAGAGGCGTTAGATGCACGAATCAGAAAATGGTTTATAAAGCTTGTCTTAGAATCACGATCTGGAATTGAATTACTGACCGCAGTTGGCTGTCAGCCGAGGCGAAGGATCTGTTCAATCATTATCCTTCCACCGACAAACAGGTCTGATTGTGGCATACGCAGTCGATGCTCTTGTACCTGTTTGTGCAGTCGCAGTCTGTGTCTCTTGTGCAGGAGACCTGGTATCTCTCATCCATCTTTCCTGAAGTGAACGGGCAGACGACAGCGCAATCTGAATCGATGCATGCTGAGCTGAACGGGCAGTTTGACTGGATGAGGAATTCGCCCGGTGTTTCGCAGTCTGCGTCTGTATTGCATTCTGGCTGCCTGCATGCTGTCAGGAAAAGCATGAGGAACAGTGCAAAGATATATGCTTTCATGTGAGTTTTTCCTTTATCTCGTCCATGGAAAGCGCCTTCTGGCAGTTCATGCAGATGCCTTTCTTCTTTCCCTTGACCTTGAGGATGGTGCCTAGCGGTTTCTTGAGGAATGTCTCCTGTATGCCTTTTCCGCAGATTTCGCACTTCATACGGATCTATAACAGAGATGTATTTTTAAAGTTGCTTGAACATAATGTTCATATATCACCTTTGTGCGGTTGACTGGATGCACCTATACGTCCTCGCGGGGTTGTCAATATTCTCCCTCTTCGCAGGCTTTGCAATCGGGAGATTCTCTGATAAGTGGGGAGGTCATCTGCCGACGCCGCATCATTGGATCTATGGGCTCATCCTCGTGGTGTTCGGGATTTATTATATCAGATCAGCCTTAGGAGTTTTTGGGCTTTCTTTCAGGATCGGTCACTTTGTCAGCGATCTAGACGACTTTCTTCATATGCGCGTGTTTGGCAGGGATGTCCCTCATAGGTGGAAGTTCTGGAGCATCAAGTGATCCGTTCCTCGTTGGAAAACTCCTTCTGGTAATGCATGCA
The DNA here is from genome assembly GCA_020057445.1 of archaeon. Lineage (GTDB taxonomy): Archaea > Nanobdellota > Nanobdellia > Woesearchaeales > JAHJEM01 > JAHJEM01. The sequence continues at coordinate 2,189 of JAGVFV010000122.1, forward strand.
GACTGCTTTCTTCTTTCCCTTGACTTATATGATGGTGCCTGGCGGTTTCTTGAGAAATGTCTCTTGGATGCCTTTTTTGCAGATCCCGCACTTCATGGCAGTGTTAGTGGTCGTCCTGCATTTTTATGACTTACACTAGGTCTATTGTCTGCGGGTGCTCTGATTATCTATATGTGCTGTTCATCTGTGCCTGTATTTGATCTTCCACCGTATTAACCTGTGTCCTGGTTTCATGGTTCTCAGCTCCTGTTTTTTTTGTGTTTCTGTTGTCTTGTCTGTTGTTGTATCTGTTGTTATATCTGTCTTATTTCTTGATGTCGACACGCATCGCTGCCTGCGGCATGCTGTATTTCTTGAGGTGGATGTGGCTGAATTTCTCGTACTTCGGATAGGAATTGTCCCTGAGGGAGGAGTCGATATGGGTGACTGAGTCGCGTAGGATGTAGAGGCCGATGCCGACGATGAGGAGGGAGATGAGGCCCCAAGCTTTCGGAATTCCGGTGAGGAAGATGAGGAGGGGGAAGAAGAGTCCGATGACGATGAGGAGGAAGGAGATAGAAAACGCCTTGATGATCTTTTTTGCCCGCGCTATGTTCCTCGTGAAGCTCTGGTTGGCGAGGATGACGGCAAGGCTTGCGTGCGCTTTCCTGAGCTCTTTTACGATATAGTGGCCGATGAAGGCGAGGATTCCTGCGCCGACTGCATAATAGATGATGCTCCCGATGAGCCTGTCCGGGAAGAGGGTGACGATGTCCGTGAATCCGACGATGAGGTTCAGGAAGACGAGGAATGCGATGATGAAGCCGCTCACGATGTTGACATGCTTTCGGAAGTTGTCTGTGTACATGTTCTCGATGTCGAGGCTGTCGAACACTTTCTTGATGTAGGACGCCATGATCTTTATCTTCGTGGAGATGAGGAAGGATTGTTCCTGCTTGATCGATGAGGAGTAGTTCAGGGTGAAGGACATGATGATCGCCGAGAAGAAGATGATCACGCTTGTTATCGTGACAAGGTCAAGCGACCCTCCAAAGAGCATGCCCTCTTTTGCGATGAGGAGAGAGAATTCTCCTACAGAGAGCATGGTGATGGAGGAGAAGAGCGTCTGCTCTCCGCGGAATGACGAGAAGAGGTAGGTGAGGAGGCCGACAGCGATGAGCCTCGTGACGATGACGACTGCGATGATGGCAAGGAGTATCCATTTGTAGTCCCAGATCCTGGAGAGGTCCACGAGCGTCCCTATGGCGATGAAGAAGAGGCTGGAGAAGAGGAATGAGAATGGGTTTATGGCGTGGTGGAATCCTTTCATCTCTGTCTTGGATAGGGATGAGATGAGGCTTCCTGCGAGGAATGCTCCGAGGGCAAAGGAGAATCCGAGGACATGTGCCAGGTAGGAGAATACGAGGATCATGGAAAGCGAGGTGAACATGATGATGGATTCGTTCGACTGTTTCATGATGATGTTCTTGAAGATGGGCCGAAGGATTGCGAGTGTCACGATGTAGACGAGGACGAGGACGAAGAGGCTGTTGAAGAGGTGTTCGAGGACCGGGATGAGGTTGCCGTTGCCCTTTGCGATTCCTGAGAGCAGGGTGAGGAGGGATACTGCGATGAGGTCTTCTATGATGAGGATGGCGATGAGTGTGGGGATCTCCTGGCGTACGAGCATGTTTCGTGATTCGAGGATCTTGATGATGATGATTGTCGAGGAGAAGCTGATGATGATTCCGAGGAGTACTGCTTCCTTCATGGGAAGGAAGAGGGTGAAGACGTGGTATCCAATGAAGAAGATGATCCCTATCTTGAGGACGCCAATGAAGATGCTTTTCGTGCCGACTCCCTTGAGCTTTTCAAGGTTGAATTCCAGGCCGATCATGAAGAGGAGGAGCGCTGCGCCGATCTCGATGATGGTGTTGATCATGCCTCCATCACGCACAAAGTTGAAGGTGTGCGGGCCGATGATGGCGCCTACGAGGAGGAAGCCGAGAAGCACTGGCTGCTTGAAGCGCGAGGCGATGATTGCAGCTATGAGTGCAAAGAAGGTTATTGCGAGTATGGTGATCAACTGGTCTTGCATATCTGTACGCCCCCGTACTACTGCTTTGCGGCATCAGACTTCGTGGGATCTTGGTGCGCATTCTGCGACGTCAAACTTCGTGGGATTTGACTCCGCAGGATATGAATAAAGTGTATCTCTATATATAAATGTTTCTATTAGTATACTAAATCATACCCTGAACTAGATGTTATAAACTACTATTCAAAAATAATACATTACAATGAATAGTTTATGATGTGATGTTTAGAATATATTTGTTAGAGTATTGTGTTGAGAATGTCAGGAGAATCATATTTGATATATTTGATGGCCTGCATCATATTTGATAACTGATGAATGTGACTATTCCTGCGCAAAGGATCGCACTTACAAATGCCACCTTGCTCCATTTGTAGATCGTATGGCCGTCAAACATCCATAAGGGGATCATGTTGAAGAGGGCGAGGAACGCGTTGATGCGAAGGCCATAGAGGCCTGCAGTATGAAATATCCCGGAAGGGACTAGGATATAGAGCGGGATGAATGCCAGGGCAAGAAGGACATTCATGAGCGGGCCAGAGAGCGCGACAATACCGTGCTGCCTCTTTGTTATCCTGCCAAAGATCATGACTGCACCTGGCGCTGCAAAGACCACTCCGAGGAAACTCATGCCGATCGCAAGGAGAATCATGGGAAAGTTTGCACGGAATTCCGCCAAGCAGTTATACCTTTGGGCAACGTACTTATGGGAGAGCTCGTGGAGCAGGAAGCCGATGCCGACAGTGACTGCGGCAAGGACTATGCTGATGAGGAGGCCTCGAAAGGTGGTGCTTTCTGCAATCACGATGCCAAATGCTATGGAGATGCCGATCCAGGCGAGGGCAAGGTGTTTCAGTTCGATGATGGAGAATCTCATTTTTCCTTCTTTTTTTGCTTCTCGATGCTTTTCAGATGGTTGTCATACCAGGTGTTCTTGATGGGTTTAAATAACTGTTCCATCTTATGGCGCGTGGTCTTTCGTTCTGACGGCAGTACTTTCCTGATGCGTTTCTTTGCCGTGTCGATGCGCCTTGGCAATTCCTCTACTGGGAATTTCCAGAGTTTCCATTCTGCGACGCGCTGCATCCTTATTTCCGTGAGGATGCTCAAGGAATAGAGGAAGAGCCCGATCGAGATCATGGCGTCGAAGACGACGACTATCTTTGTCCAGTCGTGCGTCGGCGTGAGGTCGCCGTAGCCGATGGTGAGCATGGTGATTCCTGAAAAATAGAACGAGTCGACCCACCGCCAGTGCTCTGCATAGTGGAAGAAGATGGTATTGACGACGAGGAGGAGCGCAATCATGAGCAGTGCGAACCTGAGTTTGCTTCTCTCTTTCATGTCAAGTGTTCCTGATGACCAATTTATTTAAATGTTCTGGAAATATTTATAAGGAAGATATTCGTGGGAAGTGGTATGCGATACCGTATCAGCTTTATTCTTGCTGTGATTGTACTGTTCATCGGAGCATTGGTTTTCGTCGCCATCAAATCTCCGTCGGCTATGCATGTCGGGCAGGCCGCTTTGCCCGTTGTTGGTGGGGAGCAATCAGTTCAAACATCCGGTTCTGTCGTCTATGTGTATGGCAAGGGTCTCATCGTATCGAAAGATGCTGGAGAATTGACGTTTCACATGCAGGATTCTCTTTCAAGCAATAGGCTGGCGGTAGATAGGGCGGGTCAGTTGGAGAGCAAGACAGTTTTCTATCCTTATGGTAAGTCTGTAGAGAGAGGACGTTTCAGTGCGAATGTCCAGAAATATACGTACACGGGAAAGGAAGATGATGGTCTTCTGTTCTATTATGGAGCGCGCTATTATGACGGCAGGATTGGTCGCTTCATCTCTGTCGATCCGATTCCACGATATGAGTCGCAGTATGTGTATTCCTCGAATAATCCTGTCGGTTATCATGATACTGACGGAAAGGCCCTTCCGGTTCTTGTCGGTGCCATTGCAGCTATTGGAGAATGGATGACTGCTGCTGCCGCAGATCCGAACAATGCGATGGACATGAATATGCTGATGATGGATATTGGTCAAGGAAACACCTTGGGGACGATGTGCGATGTGGCCGGGCTTCTTCTCCCTGGCGTGAACAATGTGATGGTGAGGACGACTGGCGAGGCTTTTCAGGTAGGGGCTGGAAAGGTCGGCAGGATATTTCAATATGGGGTCAAATTCAAGAATCAAGGTAGTTTGGCCGAGACAAGGCAGCTTGGTAATCTGGTGATGAAACGAGGAAGTATCCTCGAGGAGTGGTGTGATGTATCTAAAGGACAACGGCTTGTTGACGAATATAAGGTCCTTGCAGCGCATAATGGGTTGGATCTCTTGCCAAACCCTCAGGCAATTGCCCGGGAAGATGGGTATATTTACGTGTTCAAGGATTTCATGCCAGGTGAGAGGGTCGGGTCTTCTGCACAGGTCGATGAGGTGGTAGGTCTTGGGAAAAGACTTGGACAAGGATATGCAAAGACAGGGATAACTCTCGAAGATCTTCATGGGGCAAATGTCTTGAGGAAACCTTCGGGGTTGGATGTCGTCGATTTTTTCCAGGGAGGAGGCCGTTCTGCGGATGAGGTGCCTAATCACTATCGAAATGAATTATGGGGTTTAGTCTCTGATATCTCGCCGCAAAATTCGGATCACCTACGTGTATCTCTGGAAATTGCGGTGAAAGACGGGATTTCATCAGGGGGCAATTGACTTGCCTGCCAAACGAGAGTAATGTTTTTAACGATCCTTTGCTTTCTTCTCCATCATGCTCTGTGTCAAGTGCGGCTCCCATAATCCGAAAGGCCCTTGCGAACGGAAGGATTGCCCGTTCCGTCTGCTGTATGCGAATGTGAAGAGGGTCGCAGTGGAAGGCAAGGAGTCGTTCTCAGGGAAAAGCCCGAACATCTTTGTCGGAAGGACAGGTTATCCGCATGTCTTTTCAGGAGTGCTTGCGGGAGAGTTTGTTACCGATGAGCATGACAACCCGAAGAGATGGGCAAGCGAGAAGTACACCATCCAGTCGATCGTCAGCCTGCGTTCCACCCTGATCAATTCCCGCTTTAGGACAGACGTGCGAACGTTCTCCGACCGACTGTCGTCGATAACAAAGGAAGTGGCGATGGCACGCTCTCCTGTGGACATGGAAGTCTCACTCGACAGGAAGCCCAGGTTCACGCTCTCGCTCTCAGAGGACATCGCGCCATTCGGCCCGTCGGTAGGATTGAAATCCGCAAAGATAACAGAGAATGTCAAAGTCCTTCCTGCTGTGGAGAAGGCAGTCGATGCTGATGACCTCAAGGCAGGACATGCGATCGCAGAGCTGTATCAGAAAGATGTCGACGAGCACCAGCTGACAAAGCTCATCAGCGCTGGCGCGCTCGGGATGAAGACCGAACGGAAGCTCGTGCCCACCCGCTGGAGCATCACTGCTGTGGATGACACGCTCGGGAAGCGGATGATCTCCCAGGTCAAGGACTATGCTGTCCATGAGTACGCTGTCTTCTCCGGAAACTTCCTCGGGAATCATTATCTCGTCTTCCTCTTCCCTGACGTGTGGAGTTATGAGCTGTTCGAGTCGTATGTCATGTCAAACGCAGTCATGACTGACCATGAGGGCTATTCTGGGAGGAAGGAGTACGCGTCAGAGACCGTCGGGGGATATTATGCCGCGCGCCTTGCGCTGCTCGAATACCTGGTGCGGGTGAAAAGGCAGGCGACGTGCCTCGTGCTGCGGTTCATCACCGACGAGTATACGGTGCCCCTTGGCGTGTGGGTGGTAAGGACGGCAGCGCGAAACACCATGAAGGAGAAGGAACAGCGTTTCACATCGATGGGCGAGATGCTCGATTTCGGACGGACGCTGGTGCGGCAGAAGTTCGGCAGGGACATCTCCCCTATCCTTGGAAGGAGCGTGCTTCTCAGGGAGAGGAAGAGCCAGAAGAAGCTTGATGCTTACTGGTCTTGATTTGCCGCGAAGAACGGGGAGTACAGGTACTCGTCTCGGAGCCTGTTCTCGAAATAGCGTGAGAGACGGCGGTTCTCGACTGTCAGCTGGTTGCCATCATCGCGTTCTAGGAATTCTTTCTCCGCGATCGCATACATGCGTTCGCCGTGCCTGACGAAGCGTCGGTATCCTGGGCGGAGACGTTCTGCGATGTCCTGTTCAGGATCGATGCCTGCCTCTCTCATGAGAATGTCGACGAGATAGGTGAGCACTGCCACTTCGTTCGGATGGTATCGTGCCTGGTCGAGCATCGGCTGGGTGATCCGTTTCTTCCAGTCATCGTTCCAGACAGGTTCGCTGTCGTCGTCCCAGAGCTTTGCGGTCAGGTCCTCGACAGTATCATATTTCCGGAGCAAGAGGTTTGTCGTCCTCCTTCCAGAGACATAGTCGAGATCAGCGAGGAAAAAATCGCCGTCGCGATATTCAAGATCCTCTACCAGCCTGTCAAGACCAAGGGTAGTGTTAGGCACGGACTTCCAGGCGGTCTCCGGGCCGATCTTATGATGAGGATGTCTTCGGTTGTAGTCGTCCAATGCGATGGCTGTTATTCCCCATTTGCCTATCGCGCCCTTGTAGTTCACGAATTTGCTTTCTGGCCGTTCCCTGAACCAGGAGAGGTGGTTTTCATGATTTTCATCTCCTGCCTCCCAATTCGAGACTGCCGCTGCGACTGCGAATGGAACGTGGTCAGGATTCGTCGAGTTGATCGAGTCGACGACTGTGTAGGAGTTCTCCTTTTTTTGGATGAGGTGGCCAAGGTTCTTCGCAGGCCTGCAGATGTCGAGGGATTCGATGTCGAGAGACATGATGGCGTCCATGTGCCTTGTCGGAGAAGACGATTGCAATTCCGGGATCCCTTGGGCGGTCTCGGGCGCACGCCTGTCTATGTATTCTTCTGCGAGACGATAACCTTTCTCGGCTGCAAGATAGAGTCCGCCGGCAAGGATGCCGATGCCTAGAATCTTCGAAAGGGGTTTGAGAACTGACTTTTTCCTTTTCGGCCTGTACGTGTAACTATACTGGGCCCATGGATCATGTTCTTTCCTGCTGTTTTCCTTTTGGTGTGTCTTATTCATCTCACCTTCTGCGCCTGGAGCGCAGTATTGTATCTATTTCGTGGTGTATCGTGTATAGTTATTAAAAATCATTTATAAAGCTTTCGGAAATGTTATCACTTTTGAGTAAACAATTTAAAGGAGACAGGATTCCCTTTGCTCAGAGGGAAAAGAACAATATTTATAAACAAAAAAGACAGAGGAGGAATTATGCGTTACCAATACCCGGAATTGTACAAGGAGATCGGAGAGAAGGGACAAAAGGCGCTTGAGAAGAAGACAGTGACTGTCGTCGGTATCGGAGGGGTCGGATCAGCAGTCTCGCAGGCGCTTGCAGGTGCAGGGATCAACCTTCGTCTCGTCGATAAGGATAGGATCTATGAGCAGGACCTCCATCGCCTGAGCCTGTTTGGCATTGCGCATATCGACAAGTTCAAGGCAAAGGAGGCGAAGAAGATCCTCGAGGACATCAATCCCCATGTGAAGGTGAAGACATTCCATGAGGAGCTCATGGACACGAACACGTTCCTCCTCGAGGGCGATGTCGTGCTTGACCTGACGAATGAACTCAAGTCATCGAGGATCATCAACAAACATTGCAAGAGGCCGCTCATCGTGTGCAGGTATTCTGGCGACGAAGGGATAATCTTCCATAAGACTGCAAAGCTGAACGTCGAGAAATTGAAGGCCAAGCTCGAGAAGCAGAAAGGCGTCAAAGAGGCAGGGATATTCTCTCCCGTCGTCTACCTTGCGGCCGCAATCGTCCTTTCCGAGACGATCAAGGTGCTCCTCAAGAAGAAGCAGACCACAGGCATGATAACGTTCAACGCGTGGACGAATTCTGTGAAGATCGTGAAGTGAATTTATTCATCATCAAGTCCGCTCTGATGGAATCTCCACTCATCATACCTCTGTTCTAGGTCGATGAAAAATTCGAGCATGCTGATGAATTCGTCTCTGACCCGCAATTCGTTTTCTGTCAGAGTAATATTCTTACTTGCATTCTTATACAGGAGTTGGTATTGCTGTAATCTGTTCCTTAGGTCAGGAATGCTTGTCTCCTGTCCTTTTCTTGTTGCATAATTCCTTACCGTAACGTATGCTTCCCAACGATGCATCATTCCCGGAGCATGTACTACCTTTTCATCCTGGAGTATCTCGATGACTTGTTCTAGGTCAGTGGAGAATTGGTGATCGTAACCCTTCAATCGTTTGGCGGTTTCCGGGCGTTCAAGAAGCTCCTTTACATATGTCAATGTCGTCTCGTGACCAAAAATGCGGAAATAAAGGAGAGGGCCGCCAACATCTCCGGAAAAAGGTGAAAGTCTGACCAAACCCGCACTACCTATATTAGTATCCATTGATAGCGGGAATGCAGAAGATTTTATAAATATTATTAACTATTACTAATTTTCGTCTTTCCCATCATGTACGGCACCAATGCTTTCGGTACGGTGACTGTGCCGTCCTTGTTCTGATAATTTTCGAGGATCGCGACGAGGCAGCGCGAAGTCGCGATGGCGGTATTGTTGAGCGTATGCAGTGTCCGTCGGTTGCCGTTCCTGTCGATGCACTTGATGTTGAGCCGTCGCGCCTGGTAGTCGGTGCAGTTGGACGATGATCCCACTTCCCCGTACTTGTCCTGTCGCGGGAACCAGGCTTCTAGGTCCCATTTCCTGTTCGCGACTATGCCCATGTCGCCGGTGCAGATCTGCACGATGCGGTATGGTATCTCGAGAGCCTGGTAGATCTCTTCAGAGTTCTTCGTTATCTCTTCGTGCAGCGCCTGAGACTGCTCTGGCGTGCAGAGGATGACCTGCTCGATCTTGTTGAACTGGTGAGTCCGGAAGAATCCCTTGGTGTCGACGCCCCTGCTTCCTATCTCCCTTCGGAAGCACATGGAGTATCCTGTGTATTTGAGCGGGAGCTTCTCTTCTTCGATGGTCTCGTCCATATGCTGCGCGACGAGCGGGTGCTCGCTTGTCGCGATGAGGTAGAGGTCTTCCCCGTCGATCTTGTACATGACCTTCTCGAAGTCGTCGAGCGATGTGACTCCCTCGTATGCCTTGCGAAGCATCATGAGCGGCGGCTCCACGTACGTGTATCCTTTCTTGACCATGAAGTCGATCGCGAACTTGATGAGCGCCATGTTGAGGAGAGCGAGATCCCCTTTGAGATAGTAGAATCCTGTGCCGCTGATCTTCGCGCTCCTGTCGAAGTCTGCTATGCCGAGCTGCTCTGCGAGTTCCCCGTGAGGCAGAAGGTCGAAGCTGTGCTTCTTGATCGTCCCCCACTTTCTTACTTCGACGTTCTCGCTGTCGTCCTTGCCGTAGGGGACGTCCTCGTCGAGGATGTTTGGGAGCCGAAGAAGACTGTCGTGCAGCTTGTGCTCAAGCTCTGCCATCTTGTTCTCTGTCTCCTTGATCTGCAGGGGGATGAGCTTTGCGCTCTCGATAGCATGGCTTTGGTCTTTCTTCTCTTTCTTGAGCCTGTTGATCTCTTCCGAGATGACATTTCGTTGGTGGCGGAACTCGTCGATGTCTCCTTTGAGCTTCCGCCATTCCTCATCGTATATCTTCACCTGCGTGAGGAGCGCTATTATTTCAGGGTCTTTCCTCCTTTCGAGGTTGCTTCGCACGAAGTCGAATTCCTCCCTGATGATCCTGATGTCGAGCATGGGACCTAGTGGGAGAGGGCGTGCTTTTAAATATTGCGCCATA
>JAGVFV010000085.1 GCA_020057445.1 archaeon
AGAGGCTCGTCGATGAGTTTTACAAGGTGGATTATTTCGGACTGAAGAGCGAGTACACAGAGAAGTGCACTATTGCCGGATGCCAGACAGTGACAGACCTTCCCACGACGAAGACGTGGTTCACGATGAATGGCAAGACAAAGACAGTGTCTAATTATTTTGGCGCTCCTGATGAACTGGAACAATTGGAAGGCATGATAGATGAGGTCGCACAGACAAAGGAGTATGTCGGACCATGAATTTTTTTGACATCTTCAGGCTGCCGAAGTTCGAATATGGGGAAGTTGTCATCACGAGAGACGTCATCGACACCATCCTGGACATGGCAAAGGCAGCGTCACCTTTGGAATTCACTGCGCTTCTTTCCGGAAAGATCAAGAATAAGGTGCTCGTCATCTCAAGCATTGTCTTCCAGCAATATGAGGCGAGCGAGGATGCGACAGCCATGCATATGGACCTTCCGCTCCTGCATGGGACTGTGGGAAGCGTGCATTCGCATCCGAGCGGAAGCAACCGTGCATCCGGGACTGACCTTGTGTTCTTCAACAAGCACGGTATCTTTCATCTGATCATCGCGGCCCCTTTTTCTCAGACAGACATCGCTGCGTATGACAAGGGAGGGGGCAGGCAGGCTTTTGAAATAGTCTAAAACGACAATCAAGACGCCTGTTTTATTATATGGATCTAGGCAGGCTGTTTGCGCTGCTAGTCCTTGTTCTTGAAGAACAGCAAGGATGGTCCGCCTTTGCCGAATCTGAGAAGCATCTTCCTTGGACTTGTTCCCATTGATATTGTCAAATCCCGCCGCGGATGTAGCCGATCGCTATCGCGACGAGGATGAGGCCGAAGATCTTGGAGAGCACGTCTGCTCCCTGGCGTCCGAGGAGGCGGAAGAAGTAATCCGTCCTTCGCAGCACGATCCAGGTGAAGAGGAGGTTTGCTGCTGCCGCGATCGCCGAGATGAGGAGTCCGTAACTGCTCGTGTTGATGATGAGTGTCGTTATGGTCGCAGGGCCCGTGACGAGCGGTGTTGCCATGGGCACGAGGGCGTTTTGGTATTTCTCTGCGCGCTCTTCGAGCATGCGAAGGTTCATGACCAGGCGAAGGCCAAGGATGCCAAGCACCACCCCTCCCGCGATCTTGAAATCGTCGATGCCGATGCTGAAGAACTTGAGCACATAGTTGCCAAAGAGGAGGAAGAGGATGAGGAGCCCTGATGCGATGAGGAGCGCAGTCGTCACGTTCTTCTTGCGCTTGGATTTAGGCATCTTTCTCGTGAGGACGACAAAGACAGGGATATTGCCTATGGTGTCCATGGCGATGAAGAGGAGGAGCGTCGCCTGGATGAGGTTGAGGAGGGTCAGGTCCATATCTTCTCCTTGATGGATGGAGGATTTAAAGCTTTCGCCGATAAATTTATATATCTCCAATAAGACAAACAGGGTTGAGGTGAGATGCGATCAAGACCCATAAGAAACTGCATCAGTTCAGGAAGCAGAGGAAAGACGCGAAAGAGATTCTGAAAATCAGGCTCTTTGATGACGTGCACGATGTCAAGCACCTCGCACGGCATGTCAACGAGTTTCGGATAGCGCTCAAGGAAGACATCAAGTCAGAGAATTTTGCCGTGCTGAAGAAGCACATCGACGAGTTCGACCATGAGATACATAATGAGGTCTTGCAGATGATGGACGTGACGAAGAATGATCTCGACCACTACCTTTCCACCCTGCATTCTCTCGCTGAATTGAAGAAGATGATCGGGGAATTGAAGGAGAAGGACCCGCGGTTCAAGAAGGTCGTCGACACTGAATTAGAGTATGCGAAGATCATCCACAAGGGACTGCACCAGAAGCTCTCCACAATGGAACGGATGTTCGCACGCATGAGGCAGAGGTAGATGCGCGATTTCTTGGAAAAGACAGCGAGGGAGGCAGGCGATGCCATACTTCCCTATTTCGGTAAGATCAGGAAGACACAGACAAAGGCATTCAAGGGCGACTTATTGACGTCTGCAGACCTGCTCGCTGATAAGATCATCCAACGAAATATAAGGAAGGCATATCCTGGCGATCACATATTGTCTGAGGAGGGATCTGCTATTTCGAAATCCGCCGATCGCCTGTGGATCATCGATCCTCTGGACGGCACGCGGAATTTCGCGACAGGAGTGCCGTTGTTCGGAGTCATGATCGCTTTTGCCCATAAGGGACGGGTGGATGCAGGCGCAGTCTATTTCCCCTGCACAAAAGAGATATATACCGCTGAAAGAGGAAAGGGAGCATTCCTGAACAGGAAGAGGATCTTTTGCAAGAACAACAGCTTACGCGCAAGCTTTGGCTGCATGGAAGGAAAGTGGGACGCAGCGAGGTATGATAAGGTGATACACCTGCAGGGCCCTCCGCTTGGCTGCTGGGTGAATATCTTGGCGTGCATGGGGGCAGATGGATGCTTTGTCGCATCAGGAAAGAGGGATTGGATGTGCAATACGAACCTTCCTGTATGGGACAACGCGGCCATTTCCATAATTCTTGAAGAATCAGGATGCAAGGTGACCGGCCTTGACGGGAAACCCTGGACGATAAAAGAGCCATCTCTCGTCGCTGCGAATCCGAAACTGCATCGGGAGCTG
>JAGVFV010000064.1 GCA_020057445.1 archaeon
ATAGAGCACGTCAGGCAGGGCCATAAATTCCTTCCCATTACTTTCTCCAGTTTTGCCAGGCACAACCTCAAGCTCGCAGAAGAACTCCTCGAAAACCCCGAAGACATCCTCAAGGCAGCAGAGCTTGCCATCGAACGGTTCGACGTCCTTGGAGACGTGAAAAGATTCAACCTTCGCATCTCTGACCTACCCGCCAGCCAACACATCAGGATAAGGGACATCCGCGCAAGCCACCTTGGAAAACTCATCGAGATCGAAGGCATCGTCCGACAAAAATCAGACGTCAGGCCCCAGGTGACAAGCGCAAAATTCGAATGCCCAAGCTGCGGAACGACCATCAACGTCCTCCAGCTCGACCAAAAGTTCAAAGAACCAAACCAGTGCGGCTGCGGACGCAAAGGAAAATTCCGCCTCCTCTCCAAAGACCTCGTCGACGCGCAAAAGATAGTCATCGAAGAAGCTCCAGAAGACCTTGAAGGAGGAGAACAACCAAAACGGCTCAGCGTCTTCCTCAAGGACGACCTCGTCTCCCCGATGACAGAAAAAAAGACAAACCCGGGATCCCGAGTCAAGATCGTCGGATTTGTCAAAGATGTCCCCATCTTTGGCCAAGACGGAGGAAAACTCACCAGATTCGACCTTGTCAAAGAGGCAAACAACATCGAACCAGTACAAGAAGACTTCTACTCCCTCGTCATCAAACCAGAAGAGGAACAAGAAATCCTCGAGCTCTCCCAAGATCCACAAGTCTACGAAAAACTCACCTCATCCATCGCGCCATCCATCTACGGCCACGACAAAATCAAAGAAGCGATACTCCTCATGCTCATGTCCGGCGTCAGAAAAGTCAAAGACGACGGCAACATCACGAGAGGCGACATCCATCTCCTCCTCATAGGAGACCCGGGAAGTGGAAAGTCGCAGCTCCTACGACGGACGGCATACATAGCGCCAAAATCCCGCTTCATCTCGGGAAAAGGAGCAAGCGGAGCAGGCCTCACCGCCTCAGTCGTCCGGGATGAATTCATCCGCGGATACGCCCTTGAAGCTGGAGCGCTCGTCCTTGCCAACAACGGCATCTGCTGCATTGACGAGCTTGACAAGATGACCAAAGAAGACAGGTCAGCAATGCACGAAGCGCTTGAACAGCAACAAGTCTCGATCGCAAAAGCAAACATCCAAGCGACACTTCGCTGTGTGACCACTGTCCTTGCAGCGGCAAACCCGAAATTCGGCAGATTCGACCCCTACGAACTTCTCGCAAAGCAGATAGACCTGCCCTCAACACTCATCAACCGCTTCGACCTCATATTCCCGGTCCGCGACCTTCCAAACCCTGAAAACGACTCCCGTATGGCCTCATTCATCCTCAACCTCCACCAGGACGAAGCAAGCATGAAATCAGAACTCTCCACAGAAATCATCAAGAAATACATCTCCTACGCAAAACAACGCTGCAGGCCAAAACTCACAGAAGGGGCGCTCGAAGAGATCAAGCGCTATTACATCGAAATGCGAAGCAGAGGAGGAGAAGACACAGAAGGCATCAAGGCAATCCCCATCTCTGCGCGACAGCTCGAAGCGCTCATCCGCCTCTCCGAAGCAAGCGCCAAAACCCGCCTCTCAGACAAGGTCACGAAAAAAGACGCCAAACGCGCCATAGACCTTGTACACTACTGCCTCAGCCAGATCGGCCTTGATCCACAGACAGGCAAGATCGACATCGACAGGATCGCCACAGGAATCCCTGCGCGGGAACGAAGCAACATCGCCATCATCCGAGAGCTCATCAACGAACTCGAGCAGCGCCTTGGAAAAACCATCCCCACAGGAGATCTCATCGCGCTTGCGAAGGAAAAGGGCATCAGCGAAGACGCAGTGGATGACATTCTTGAAAAGCTCAAACGATCAGGAGACATCTTCACGCCAAAATCAGGAGTGATCTCAAAAATCTGACCATGGCACGAGAAATCGCAACCATCTGCAGGATCGCAGACATCCTCTCCGGAACATACATCGTCCAAGAGGGATGGCAACCAAACTATGTCGAAACGCCGCTTGGAAAAATATCCCGGGTCAACATCATAGGCACAGTAGTAGACATAGAATCCGCCCAAAGCTTCACCCTAGACGACGCCACAGGCAAAGTCACTGTCCGCTCATTTGACAAACCACACAACATCTCACTAGGAACGACAATCATGCTCATCGCCCGCCCCCGCGCCTACAACAACGAGCATTTCCTCATGCCAGAGATCATCAAACCCATCACCAACCCTGCATGGATCTCCTACCGAAAAGAAGAGCTCTCCCACCTACATCCCTTGAAAAAACAGGCGGTCGCAACAATAGTGGACATTCCCCCTCCCGCAGACCCTGCTGCCGCACTTCTCGACAAAATCCGCGAGCATGACAACGGACCGGGCGCCGCCATCGAAGACATCATCACAACACCAGAAGAAGACGTCCGCCTCCAAAAATTCCTCGAGGAAGGCATCGTCTTCCACAACAAGCCAGGATTCGTCAAGCTACTTTAAACCAATCCTTATTCAAATCTTCCGCCAGCCTCATCAGGAACATAATGCGTCACGAGTTCTTGATATGCTTGGACCAAATCCTCAATTCTCTTCTTTAAATCAGAAAGCTTCAGCTCTCTTTCTTCTTCAACAACACCTGATAACAAATCAGGCCCCCTCTTAAGGGCATCTGACATTGAAGCTATCTTGCGTTCGAGATACTTCATGACTTCTTGAGGAGTCCGTAATATCACAAAATACACTCCCCGACAACCTGCAAAG
>JAGVFV010000172.1 GCA_020057445.1 archaeon
AAGGACCTCTTGCATGACAACGGAAAAACAGCCACGACCGCACACCAATGCCAAGGACCACAACCGCTGCAAAGACCTACGCTTCTGCACGGATCGCGATCGATCCCGTCATCTTCACAATCCATGACCATCGGCTAAAGGTTTTTTTGCGCCAGAGGGAAAGGGAGCCCTTCAAAGGACACTTTGAACTTCCCGGAGGGCTCCTCCTTCCAGGCGAGACAGCCGAAGAGACCATGCAACGAAAGCTTAGAAGCGTCTTCAACGCGACGATATCTTGCATGCAGATATACACGTTCACGACGCCTGACAGGGACCCGCGAGGAAGGACTGTCTCCATCAGCACGCTTGCTCTCATCAGCAGCACAACCATCCTTGACTTCTCAGGCTGGCATGACATCAGGAAACTTCCCGACCTTGCCTTCGACCACCTGGATATCATCTCCTATGCAAGGAATTACCTGCGGGAGCACATACAGCAAGAGCTCCTCCAAAACATCCTTCCGAAGAGATTCCCCCTCAATCTCCTCCAGACGACGTTCGAGATCATCGAGCAGAAGAGGTATGACAACAGGAACTTCCGCAAGAGGATGATCATCAGCGAGACCGTGGCAGAGACAAAGGAGCACGAACGGCAAGTGTCGCATCGGCCAGCGGTGCTGTACCGGTTTGTGTAATATTTCTAAGAGGAGAAATCTGCATAATTATACGATGATGCACGCCATCATGACGGCGGCAGACGGCCAAATCATGCGGATTTGTCCTACGTGACAGCCCGAAGGGCGCATCCCCAGTCACGTCTGCGCCGTCGTGGCGTGCCATGCGCCAGGGGTCGCTCCCTGCGGGATGGCGCATAGGGCAAATATGCGTAGCAAATTTGACCGTCGCACCGCCACCAACGGCGCATATGAAAAATAGTATGTCATTAAAAACAAGGGACCAGCATATTTTCCGATACCTATAATAAGCACTTATGCATACACCACTCTCGGGTGAATTCGTGGACATCTTCCGCATAGAGGTAGGCGCAAAGGAAAGGAGCGCAAGGAATATCCGAGAAGCGCTTTCCGTGCCGCTTGATTCTTTCAGTGAGATAGACGTCTACACGTTTTGCGTCCCAGAAAAATCCATTCCCGAAAGCACGCTTGAACACATCGCGAGCGAGGCTCCGATCATCGACCCCATCTTCCAATCCTCTGTCATCAATACGTCATTTGCGAAAGTCCATCATATCGCAGGGGATTGGATTCTCGAATACGGCCTCCATCCAGGGACAAAGGACAATGTCGGAGACACAGGGATGGACACGCTGAAAAAGATCCATCCAGAAATCCCAGAGGATGCGCGCATGTTTTCGTCGAAACAGCTCATCCTGCAAGGACAGCGTCTCACAGAGGCGGATGTAAGGAAGATAGCCCAGCTCGTAGCGAACAAGGAGCTCTATTCTTGGGACATCAGGCCTTTCAGAGAGTTAGGCGGTGTTTATTATGATCGCGTCATCCCTGTCTACGCTGCCCCGTTCAAGCCGAGTGTCGAGAAGTTCGACCTCGCCGCGATGACAGACAAGGAACTCATGAAACTCAACGAGGACCTCTGCCTCGCCGCGACGCTGGATAAATTGCATTATGTCCGCGACCATTTCTCCGACCCTTCTTTTGTCGCGAAACGAAAAGAGGTCGGGCTCGACCAGAGGATCACCGACGTGGAGCTCGAGAGCTACTTTGGCATCAAGTCACAGCACTGCAACCACAATGACTTCAAGGCAGACATCTACTTCGAGGTCCCTGACTGGTTCCAGGACAAGGAAGTGCGGCGGTATGTGCAGGACGGCATCTTCAAACCAGTCGAAGGAGAGGAAGACACCTTCCTCATCGACGGGCTCTTCAAGAACTTCATCAAGGAGCCGACAAGGATCGTGCGCGAGCAGCTGAAAAAACGAGGGCTCGACTGGGTGGTGCAGGCATTCGACGACAACGCAGGGACAGTCCTCTTCTCACGGTCAAAAGAAGGGAACCATCTGATATGCTATAAGGTCGAGACCCACAACTCACCATCTGCAAAAGAGCCAAAGGAAGGAGCAAAGACCGGCATCGACGGCAACAACAGAGACATCATGGGAAACGGCCGTGCAGGCTTCGACATCATCCTCAACGGATTCTTCTATTGCCTTGGCGATCCTTTCTACAAGGGACCTCTCCCTCCAGACACCTTGAGCCCGAACCAGATCGAGGCAGGTGTCGTTCAGGGCGTGAAAGAAGGCGGCAACCAAAGCCAGGTCCCGACACTCATCGGTGGCATGATCAACGACCCGAGGTACATCGCAAAGCCGCTTGTGTACTGCTTCACTGCAGGGAGCATGCCTGAATTGACTCAAGGAATATCAACAGTGAAGAAAATATTGAAAGAAGAGGACATCTTCTGCGTCGCAGGGGGACGAGTCGGCATCGACGGGATCCATGGCGGCACGCAATCATCCCTTGAACGCACAGAGACGACGGCACTAGGCCATGTGCAGAATGATGATGCTTACAACCAGAACAAGGTCATAGGATTTCAGTCAGAGCTTGCCCATGAGGGCAAGATCCATGCCTCGCAGGATTTTGGCGCTGTCGGTCTTGCATCAGCGTCAGACGAGCTTGCCATCCAAGCAGGGGGTATCGAGATCCATCTTGATAAGCATCCCACGAAATACGACGGGATCAAGGAAGTGCATATCGAAATTTCAGAATCCCAAAACAGAATGGGTCTTGTCATCCCAGCAGACCAACTCGCCAATGCAATCGAGAAAGCAGCGCTCCACGAAGTCGAATTGACTCCCCTTGGGACTTTTAACGATTCCGGATACATCACCATCCGCTACAAAGACGAGGTCGTCGGTCTCTTCGACGTCGAATTCCTGAAGAAAGACCCGCCGATCAAGCCGTTGCATGCCATCTGGCGCGGGAAGAAGCACGATGCTGTCGAGTATGAGACACCAGAATCATTGACGTCTGAACTTGAACATATGCTTGCCCATCCTGACATCGCGAGCAAGGAATGGATGTTTAGGAAGAAAGACTCTGGCGTGAAAGGGCAGACCGTGATCTCTCCCATGCTTGGTCGGTTCGCAATCGACTCTGATGTCGGCGTCGTGAAGCTTCGCGATGTCCCTGGAAAGGCAGCAGTCGCCATATCCTATGGCATCGAGCCGAAGATGACTGATGTGGACCCGTACGACGCTGCGACAACAGCGTTCAC
>JAGVFV010000034.1 GCA_020057445.1 archaeon
CCCACCGGATCAAACGAGGCAGACAGCCTGAAGATCGACATGCCAAAGGCCCAAAGAGGAGTCCAAGTCTTTGTCACAGCAGGAGTTGTGAAGTCAGCAAAGACAGGATCAAGCGGCAGCGAAGCCTTCATCGTCAATAAGGCATCGACAGGAATCGCCGTGCTTGACAAGGATGTCACCCTCGGAAAAGGAAACCTCATCGTAGTCGGAGGACCTTGTGTGAATACCATTGCACAGGAACTCATGGACAACCCCACGACATGCAGTGAAGGCTTCTCAGCAGGGAAGGCAGTCATCAAACTGTACGACAGCAAGAATGCATTGCTCGTCGCAGGTTATGGCTGGCAAGACACGCTCGGAGCGGCATACGTCCTTGCGGACTACGACCAATACGACCTCTCTGGAACAGAGATGGAAGTTGTCGTCGCAGACCTCGACACCATAACGGTGAACAAGGTAGCGTAAGCGTCTCGGACGCAACGTCGATAAACAACAATTTTTTTTTCTCTTTTTTTTTCTTTTCTTTCAATCGCAATATTTATATAGGCTGATTTTCTCAAGAGGAATCTATGAAGCTTGGTGCCGTGGTCCTTTTTGTCCTCCTCTATACTCTCCCTCTCTGCCATGCAGAGACAAGCGTCTACACTGATTGGCAGCACTCAGGAGATTCTTTCACCATCACCCTTGATGGCAAAGAGGAAATCCACTATATCACCTATTTCATCTATGAGCGCAAAAACGACAAGGTCAACAAGCTCTTCTGGAAACGAGGGACGCAAGGGTTCACCCTCATGCTTGGCGACTGCAAGACCGACTCGTTCTACAAATACTGCTTCAACGACACGAGCTGGAAGGATAGCGTCGATGGAGGACAGCTCATCTACCAGCATGGCGATGAATACCCTGGCGTGAAGATCACCATCTCCAAATTCGGCCCTGATATCCAGATACTACGGGAATCTACAGAAGGAACAAGCCTGAACATCTATCAAGAGACAAAAGTCAACGTAAAACTCACCAATATCGGCGACCGGAAAGCAGACCTCACCTATCAAGACTTTCCTCCTTCCCTCGTGGAATTGCGCTCCTACAACGGCTTTACAAAGGATCCTGTCCATAAATTCCTCGAATGGGAAGGATTCCTCTACCCTGAAGAATACACTCCACCGCTCCATTATGTCATCAAGCCAGTCACGTACGAATCATTCATGATACCCTCATTTCTCAACTTCACCTATGAAGGCAAGACCTACAATGCAACAGTCCCTACACTCTCATTCTCCATCACAAAACCATGGGCATATGCATCATCCCTTTCTCCCGGAATCATGGGACTGTATGAGACTGCAACCCTCACTGTCAGCTTTGGCAATGACGATAAGTACAGGGACATGGCCGTGTTTGTCCGCCTCTTCATACCAAAAGAGCTTGACGTCCTCCAAAAACCGACTAGCGTCACAAAAGAAGGAGACTATTATATCTACCGCACAAGACTTGGACCTCAAAAAGACTACGAATTCTACCTGACACTGCGAGGAGGAAACACAGGCAACTATAACATCACCACCTACGCAGAGCTTATCCTTGATGGAGAGCTATTCACTGAAAAGAACTCACATCCCCTTTCCATCGAAGCGACGACACTCACGCCGAAACTTAGGCTTGTCGACAATTCTGCCGAAGGAGGGACCAAAGTACGTCTGGTCGCAGAGCTCAAGAACATGGATGACTTCCAGAAACTACGGGACATCACAGGTGTTGTGTCAGGACCCCTCCTCCCTTCAGCCCTTTATGTTGAAGACGCAATCCTGGAAGAGGAAAAGCTTGAAAAATACGTCGATGAATACCTCACCACGCCAATAACAAACACCAAGCTCGAATATACATTCTGGTTCAACGGGACATACAAGCTCGTATCAGAAGAACCCCATAATTTTTCGACTTCTGCGATCCTCACGGTCAATCCTGCAGGCGGAGACCACTTTGAGATCACCCAAGAAGCGAGCGATGATATCCTTGCCCGCGGCGACAACATGACCATAAAAGTATTCGTAAAGAACCTCAAAGACTACGGCGCCTTTCGGATCGACGTGAAAGACGAGCTCTCGCCAGACATCAAGGTCATCGCAGGCACGAACAAGAACATCCTCGACCTGGAGGGGCAAGAGAAAAAGCAGGTCTACCTCTACATGGTGGAAGTCCCAAAGAACTACCTTGACAGCTCATTTGACATGACGACGAAGATCATATTCCAGGAATACACGCTCGAACAGGCCAAGACAATCACCGTGATTGCGCCTGTCAACGACACGCCGCCGATCGAAAACACGACCATCGTCGACGGGAACAGCACGGACACCCCCCTTCCTGATGATGACAACATCGTCGTGACGCAGAAGAAAGAAGGATTCTTCATCAGGCTCGTCAACGCGCTCACTGACTTCTTCGACAAGATATTCTAAGATTATCCTGGTGGCGCGCTGTCCAAGCCATCATGAACAGATACGTGATCAGGCATCTTCTTAACGAGAACAGGTTGTAGCGCGGTGCTCATCATGCCGGAACTCCCTTGAACACGTTATGCTTGTCCCTTATTATCTTCACAGAGACCGTGGTTCCTTCCTTCACGGCTTTGCCCTTCGGGAAAAAGACAGTGATGACACGTTCATTGGCGACACACACGAATTCTCCCGCATACTTTCCAGGAAAAGAGATATGCGCCCGCAGCCTATCCCCCTTCACAAAAGGCTTTTCCAACACTTTATCGTCGACAAAATGAAAGAGGTCCTTCAGGCGGAGATCAACGGCGTACTTCTTTTCCCACAAGTCAAGCTTTCCAAAAAACGCATCCATGGATATTCCCTTTGCAGGCGACCTCCCTTCGCCATATTCGAGGAAATTCTGAATGCCGATCGGGCATCGGAGTTCTTTTGAAAGGACTATTATCTTCTCGATCTCAAGATCATTGACTCCGGGAAGAAAGACAGGCGCAAGGAGAAGCACGTCCCTTTTCGAGAGGAACCTGGCAAGAGAAAGAACATGTCCGAGAGGATAAGCGCCTCCGGCAAGCTTCGAAGCAAGATCAGGGTCTAGCGCGTGCAAAGAAAGATCGAAACGGGTCATCCCTGCGTCGATAAGCCTGTGTGCATCCTCCTCTGTCAAGAGGACGCCATTCGTGTCGATCGCGATGTCCTTGACCTTTTCTATCTTTTTCAGGTCTTGCACAAGCTGTAAAAGCTTTGGATAGAGCGTGGGTTCGCTATGGCCTGCGATGTGCGCCTCAAGCACTCCCTTCTTCATCTTCGAAAGCCTCTCGAATTCCTGGATAAGATATTCCTCTTCGATAATCACATCAGTCACTTTCCTGCTTTTTGTCCCCTCATCCACAGAGCAGAATGTGCAATTGAGGTTGCAGCCTGTCATGGGCTTTATCTCGATGACATTCGTATCCCGATCGACAAGGCCGAACACGTTCGAGCCGATGAGGGGGACTCCTGAATTACGATGGACATAGACTGTCCTTCGGTTATTCACGCCGACCATCTGCGAGAAGCCTTTCTGCAGAAGCAGGGAAAACTTGGTGTTCGCGCTCTTTTCTGAACAATCGAACTCAAGCTCATGCTTCCTGACTACAACATCGCCAATCGCGAGAAGATCTGCCTTCTTGATCGAGAACCTGCAGATCCTCATGAAGAGGACGAGCACGTCATCTCCCTTGTCTATGAATTCAAGGTCTTCATACGCGAGGACTGTCATATTGACCAAGAGAGCGCGTTCCCCTTATTAAAATCTCATTTTCTACCACTGTATTCACTGGTGGTTTAACCAAGTCTTCCTGCTCGTGGAAAATGAGAACAAAAAATCCGACCCGAGCCCAGCAGGGCGAGTACACAAAGAAATCCTTCAGGATTTCTTGTGCAGAAAATGCATGAGCATTTTCTTGCACCACCAGTCTGTGACTATTTTGTTCTTTAAAAACAAAATGCCAACAATCCGACAGGATTGTTGATCGGTGGTGGTCGGATTTTTTTGATATTGGGTTTATTACCATCTTACCCACTAATTAATTCCGCAAACTTGCCTTCCCATTCTAGTCCGTTTCTGCAGAATGGAGAAACAGGGGTGGCGAGTTTGCGTTATTTGTTTTGCGGCGAAAGGTATAAAAACGCAGGTAGTATCCTTTTGACCATGGTTGAGGTCAGGATCAGTTACGAGACCCTTTTTGACATCCTCCGACGGGAAAAGCAAAAAGAAGAGCTCCAGGACCTCCCGGCCACATTCATTTCTGACGTCGCTTCCTATCTTCTGGAAAAGGAGGCAATCCTGAAGAAGAGCAAAGAAGAAGGAAACCCGTTCATCGCAAAGGAACAGGAGTCTGTCCGCCTCCAGCTCCACAACATCAAGAAGATCATCAGGGAACTCTTCGAACGGCGGGAAAACAAGATCATCAGGCTTGCCCAGGACAAGGTGCGCACAGGGCAAAATCCCCTGAACCTGCTCCTTGAAGAGCAATCGCTCTACGACGCGATCCACGCGGGAGTCAATGACCATCGGACTGTGTTTGTTCATGCGCTCCTTGCGGGAAAATTGGTGCAGGACGAGAACCGGACATTGTCCTTTCCAAGTTCAAATCCGACAATCACCAACCAGACAATCAGCCACCGGCATGAGGAATTCACGTCGATTGCCAAAAAGGAATCTGACCTGATAGCATCAGAACCTAAACCAGCTCCTGAAACATCCCCTTTGACCATCCCTGACGCTCCCACAAAAAATGTGCGCATACTCTCCCCTCTTCCCAAGTTTGTCGGTACAGAGCTTGAGGTCTATGGCCCCTTTGACCAGGAAGATGTCACCACCCTTCCAAGCATCATCGCAGACCTCCTTATAAGGAAGGGACGTGCTGAGGAAGTTATTGAATAGACCCCTCGAAACCTTTTTAAAGAAACTGCGACTTTCTTTGGTATAGTTTGTTTAGCACCTTCGAAACGCTTGAGACTTAAACAAGTGGTCCTGCTTCCCCGTAGGTCATTGGAACGAAGTTCCTATGACGCTGAGAAACTCCGTTTCCCAGCGGGGCGACCCCCAGCGACGGACAGGATTCCATCCAAGAAAGCGTTTCGACCTTAGGGCGCTAAACAAACCCGAGGAACAATGAAAAAGCCCAAGACCATCAATCGCTATTGCAGGGTCTGCAAGAAGCACACCCCTCACAAGGTCTCAGACAGCAAGAAAAGAGGCAGGAATGCCGCGCGGCCCATGAGCTTTGGGTCAAACAAGCGGGTACGGGCAAGAGGCCAGAGACGGGGCTTTGGCAACCAAGGACGCTATTCCAGGCCCACAAAGCCTAAAATGACAGGAAAAAAGCTCTCCAAAAAGACTGACTTTCGCTTCACCTGCTCAGTCTGCAAGAAATCAAGCGCACAACGCTACGGCATCCGCGCAAAGAAAATCGAACTCATCTAGGTGCAACAATGGAAATCACCAACTCGACATTCATCAAGATCCGCTGCCCAAAATGCAAGAATGAGCAGATAACCTTCGGCAAATCAGCAACATACGTCAAATGCCTGGTCTGCGGAAAACCGCTCACAGACCCCACCGGAGGAAAAAGTCGGGTAAAAGCACGCGTCCTAGAAGTGCTGGATTAATACCTATGCGCTACCAGAGGGAAGGGTTTCCGGACGAGGACGACATTCTTCTCTGTACAGTCAAAAACGTGCAATACCACTCTGTCTTCGTCAGCCTCGACCATTACGGAGGAAAACAAGGCCTCATCCACATATCAGAAATCTCTCCAGGACGCATCAGGAACATCCGTGATTTTGTCGTCGAAGGAAAAAAGATATTGTGCAAGGTCCTCAAGGTCGACCCGGCAAAAGGCCACATCGACCTCTCGCTTCGCAGGGTCAATGAATCACAAAAGCGCCTGATCAATGACAAGATCAAGCAAGAGCAGCGCGCAGAGAACATCATCGACGTCTTTGCAGAACAGCAAAAAATCAACAAGGACGAAGCATATGCTCTGATCGCAAAGCCCATACTTGAGGAATACATCTTCCTCCATGAAGCGTTCAATGATGTCGTCGAAAACGACCTTGACCTGGAAAAATACAACTATAAAAAAGAATTCATCGCCCCCCTCATCAAGCTCATCAAAGAGAAAATCACACCCCCAGAATATGAGCATGGCGGGATCTTGACCATCAAAATATACTCAGAAGACGGCATCGATTGCGTCAAAGAGGCGCTCCAGAGGGCGGCGCAAGTAGACAAGAAAATCACCCTCAAATACAGCGGCGGAGGAACATACTCCATAAAAGCAGTCTCCCGCGACAGCAAAGAAGCAGAGCAGATCGTCACAAAGGCAGTCGAGGAGTGCAGGAAATATGTCGAAGGAAAGAAAGGAGTCTTCGAATTCGCATGAAAATCCTCAAATGCCCATCTTGCCAAAGCTATGGATTGCAGAGTTCCTGCTCTTGCGGAGGCGAACGAATCGCCCCAAAGCCTCCGAAATACAGCCCTGAAGACAAATACGCAAAATACCGACGGATGTGGAAGCATGACCTGGACCATCACGACCCATAAGACGATCATCACAAAAAATGCGATTCTTATCGAAGGACTCCCTGGGATTGGCAATGTCGGAAAGATAGCAATCGACATACTCATCGATGAGATCAAAGCAGAAAAAATACTTGATTTCTTCTCCCACGACCTTCCCAATTCGGTCTTTGTGAATGAAAACAATCTCGTCGACCTCCCCAAGATCGAACTCTATCACAAGAGGATCAAGGGACAAGACTTCCTCTTCCTCGCAGGAGATGTCCAACCGACAGATGAGAACGCATCGTATTCCTTCGCTGAAGCGATTTTGGATGTTGCCAAAAAATACGATGGGAAATCCATCATCACCCTCGGCGGCATCGGCCTCCCAGAAATTCCCCAGCACCCGAAAGTGTATTGCACAGGAAACGCGAAGAAGGCAGTTTTTGCGTTCAAGGACTGCGGCATCCACGTGAACATCTATGGCGTCGTCGGGCCAATCATCGGCATCTCAGGACTACTCCTTGGCCTTGGAAAAAGGAGAAATATCCCTGCAGCAGCGCTCCTTGCAGAGACCTACGGCCATCCTGTCTATATCGGCCTTCCTGGTGCAAGGGAGCTCCTCTCAGTCCTCATCAAGAGATTTGGCTTTTCGCTCTCGCTTGCCGAACTTGACCAGGAGATCAAATCCCTTGAGAAAAACATGCCGCGAAAACCAGACGGCAAACAGCCGATCGTCAAGAAATACCTCAAATACAAGGAGACCAACTATATAGGATAAAACTGCGGTCAGTGGTCCGGCTGACGGTGCGGATTCTTCGTCAAGAAAGTTATTCTACCAAATGCATTCTATCAAATGCGACATGTTGCTGCAGAACTGTTCACTGCATTCTGTTCCCTTTCAGCAGCTTATGGGTTTTAACCGCCGTGTCTGTCGGCAATGTTCAGTTAGCTGTTAGTCGCGAGTAGTAACATCAATTTATATACGAAGAGGCTGCTAAAACAGACATGAGGGCGCGAGCGCAAGTCAGTATGGAGTATCTTCTGATAGTAGGGTTCGCATTCCTCCTCCTTGTCCCGCTCATCATCATCTATTACACCACGCAGCAGGACCTCAATGACAAGATATCTAGCTCTCAGGCAGACAAGATCGCAAATGAGATTGCGGATGCCGCAGACCAAGTCTACTTCCAGGGGCCGCCGACCAAGAAGACATTCAAGGTCTACATGCCAGACGACGTCAAAGAGGTCATCATCGCAGACAACTATGTCAAGATCAACCTCAAGACATTCCAGGGAACCCCGCGCTCATCTGTCAGCAACCTGACCGGGACAATATCAGCGTATGGAGGGCTGCACATCATCAAAGTCAGAGCAATAGACGGAGGAGTCACCATCACTGACGAAGACGAATGACCATGCGACGCGGGCAAATCTCCTTCGAATTCATCATGATGCTTGGCATGGGCATGATCATCATGATACTCTTTGTCGCAGTCCTCAACACCATCCTTAAAGACAAGAACGAGGAAGTCCGTGAAGCGCTCTTCATCGATCTTGGCGAATCCATCCAGCAAGAGGTGCTCGTCGCAAACGCAGTGGAAGAAGGATACACCCGGACATTCTTCATACCTCCAGCAGAATTCAACATGTCCTATGAGCGACATCCATACACGGTCAACAACACCAATGACACGGTCATCATCACCAACAACGAAAAGACCTACGAGTTTTCCATTCCACTAATCGAAGGCAACTTTCATATCGGAGAGAACCTGATCCAAAAAATAGACGGGAAGATCTATGCAAACACGTAAAGGACAGACCTGGTCCATAGATTACACCATCGGATTACTCTTATTCCTCTTTGCCATCGTGATCGGCCTCAAGATCATCTTCAACACCTTTCAAGAACCGACATATGAATACCTGGGCAAGAATGCATACACGCTCATGGACCAATTCACAGGCGAAGGCTACCCTTACTCGTGGACAAAAGATGATGTCCTTCGCATCGGCCTCACCACAAAGAACACCGTCAACATCACCAAGCTCAACACGCTGTATGGCATGGACCCGCAAGCGACGAGAAAATACCTGCCGACGAGACATACGTATTACCTTTTCCTTGAAGACAAGGACTTTGGCATCATCTACTATAACGCGACCTGCGGCTATGGCACGAGCGGCATCACCAATAACGGGACACTATCCTATCATGCTGTCGCATACTACACCTCACAGGCAACAGAGGTAAACCTCCTTCCTCTCGCAAGTATGACATATGCTGCAGACATCTACCACAGGAACAGCCTCCCCGGAGACATGATCAATGGATACGCCGCCGCAGGCGGACTTGACAATCTCACCGATCACCTCTCTTCCTATGACACCATCATCCTCGAATACCCTTCTTTTTCGACATACACAGGAAAACTCAACATGACAGAGCTTGACGTGCTCTTCACCTCATGGCAACAAGATGGAAATAACCTCTTCATCACAGGACATGTTGGGACAAACCTGACCGGAGTCAACTTTCCCGAATCAGAAGACGGTGCCGGAAACGCGACGATCATGAACGAGCATGATTATGTCCCCTTTCTGGAAGAAGAATCGATTATCTTCGCAAGAAAATACTCGCTTTCCCCGAACGGGGCAGACGACTTTTTCTGGATAGCCAATTATACCAACGGCAGGTTCGCGATAGCATCCTGGAAGAATCACGACGGCATCGGCGTCTATTACTCATACCCCCTTGCGGCCTATGACATCCAGAACAACATCACACACCAGATCAACAGCACACTGCAGAAGATCGCCCTTGGATACTGCGAAGGGCTTGACCTCTCCGCCCTCTCCTTCGACAATTTCGTCATCGCAAAACGCTTTGTCATCTTCAACAAAAAAATTACCACACTTGGCCTCTATGTCTGGGAGTGACACATGAAAAAAGGATTTTACTTCACCATGGACGCGGTCTTCGCGGCGATCCTCCTCATCATCGGACTCATCCTCATCAGCCGCTTCTTCGTGCACACGACAGAGCCGACACAGATCGACGCGTATTCCGAAGACCTGCTCAACACCCTCAACAGCGTGAATCTCGAAGACATATCAGACCCCTTCATCGCAGAGGAATTGAAGAATGGGAACATCACCGCCCTGAACGAGAGCGTGCTCCTCAAGATAGGAGAATACTGGGCGACAAACCAGACGGAAAAAGCGATCAACCTCTCCCGCCTCATGGTCGAGAATCTCATCCCTGACAGGTTCGGCATCAACATCACCCTCGGACAGGACGTCATCTACTCAAAGAACAGGACACCGAACGAAAACAAGACACCGACAGACATCATCACCTCGAAGCGGATGATCTCAGGGATCGCGCCAGGCGCGCCACTGCGCGGATCATCTTCAGCAGCATACCTCAAGAAGATACGGGACAAGCGCACAGCTACCTACACCTACTTCGGAGGGTTTGAAGGGCAAGGAAACCTCACCAAATATGTCGATGACATCCCCCTTGATGTGCACCCCGCAGACATACTCGAGATCCTCCTCGAAGTCGACACCATCCGGCCGTTTCTCCTCTCCATCAACGGCAACCCGTGCCAGACATTTGCGCCGACCACGGGATCGATGACCGCGGACGTCTTCAACGCAACAGCGTGCAACGCATCGATACAGACAGGAAGGAACATCTTCACCTTCCAGTTCTCAGGGCCGCTCAACGAGTCCTACATCGCGGGAGGATTCATCAAGATCAGGTACAAGACAGACGAATTCCAGCACAACACAAGCTACGGCCTCTACAGGTACCAGCTGCCAGGAATCTATGGCATCATCAATGTCTATTCCTCGCTCTATGTGCCAGGAACCATCAACTCCTACAAGGCAAACCTCACTTTCTTCAACAACTATTCCACCTTCCTCACCATCGGAAACGAGACCATCTTCAACACGTCAGGCATCAACACCACGCAGACCGTCTACCGGGAACGGTCAGGCCTCACCTGGCCGACATCGACGATCCCGCTTCGCCTCGGCGTGATGAACGTGAGCAGGCAGACCAACCAGACGACAGGACAACCTTCAGACATCTTCTTCGTCTCTGACGTCTCCGGAAGCATGGGCGACTGCATCATCTACAGGCCGCCGCTCTACAGCTGCTCCTACCAATGCAAGAAGAAACAAAATTCGCCATACTCGAATTTCGCCTGTGTCATCGGAGACCCTGATGACTGCGACGACAACCATCGGCCTTGCGGAGGCGGGACATGGAACGACTGCAGGAACTTCGCCGTCGCCTGCAGCAAGATAAAGCTCGACTTCCTCAAGCAGGCGGAAAACTCGTCAGTCGACAAGTTCCTCAATGTGACAGGTGTGCAGATCGGCCTTGTCAGCTATGCCTCGACAACAGTCAACACCCTCGGCCTCACCACCGACGGAGGAACGCTCCATTCCAGGATCAATGGCTACAATGCGAATGGCAACACGTGCATCTCCTGCGGCATCCTCTCCGCACGGCAGATGTACCCTCACGTGCATAAGGAATTCATGATCCTTGTCTCTGACGGAGACGCGAACAGGAATACGACGGGCGGGAGCGGAAACGCGGCCTCAGAAGCAATAGCACAGGGGCAGGCGGCGTGCGCAGAAGGAATCACCGTCTATACCATCGGATTCGGGTCAGGCATCTCCCCCACAGGGACGCAGACGCTCCAGCAGATAGCGTGCAACAGCTCACTATACTTCAACGCGACCAATGTGACCCAGCTCTATGACATCGTGAACAACATCACAGAACAGATCATCGTCCTCTCCAACTATTCAGCGCAGACGCTGGAGATCATCGGGAACCTGACCAAGACAAACCTGTCACCTGAGTCATACATAGAGATCAACTACACCCCCTTTGCGCAGGACCTCCAGCCGAACGAGATCACCCTTGTCATGGAATCAGAGCAATTCAAGAACTGCACGCCGACAGTCTCCCTTCCGGGAGGCATCCGCCTGCTCGATGCCAAGCTGACATCCTATTCAGGCGAGCACTGGACAAAAGCGGTGATCCTCAATGGCCAGGTCGTATTCAACCTGACCAGCTTTGCGCAAGACTATTATTATGTAGGTGATCCGTACATCATCGAACTCCCGACAAATCTCCTGCAAACCCGGTCAGTGAACAATCTCACGTTCATCATAGGAGACACCCCTGCAAAC
>JAGVFV010000066.1 GCA_020057445.1 archaeon
AGACGAGAGCATCATAGAGGGAATTCATGATCTCAAATAATCGTTTATGCTGGTCATCGATTGATTTGACATCTACGCTCAATGCTTGAGTCCACGCTATCAAAGCCATCAACAAACTGCGGAAGGCGAGGTATTTAAAGATGCCTTATAGGATTGAAATCTGAAAAGTGATTTTCATTTTGGAGTGCAATTTAAGGAACGAGACCGGTTTCAAAATGAAATAAAGTCAAGACAAAGTGACAATGCCGAAAATTGATGTTTTTACCGCAAACTTTATAATTCTCATCTGTTGAAGGAGGGAAAGGGAGGTGTATCTATGATGTGCAAGAAGTGTGGCAAGATAGGCGGCCTGTTGTTTCTTATTTTCGGCATCCTGTTCTTGCTTGTGGACCTGAATGTCTGGAACTTCTGGGGCTTGCAGTGGTGGACAGTGCTATTCATACTGCTCGGGCTTGGCATGATGTGCTCAGGCTGCTGCCCTGACTGCTGCAAGATGCGGGACGGGAAGAAATAATTTTTTTTATTCTTTTTTCATTCCATGACATCATGGAATTTCATGTGTCCTGCGCGGCCGCAGCCGAAGAATGAGATATCATAGTCGTCGATGAGATAGACAGGGATTTTTCTGAGGAGCTGTCTTGAACTTTCTTGCCAGTTATCGTAGAATGCGCGCATGAAATCTCCTTTCATGAGGAGTTCCTTGTTCTTGGGAAGGATCCCTCCTGCAAGGAATAGCCCTCCTGTGGTCATGCCTTGGAGCGCGAGGTCTTGCGCAGCGCTTCCGAGGAATTCCATGAAGAGGCGCATGGTGAGGAGCGCTGTCCTGTTATGAGGGACGGCCCGTGCGATGATTTCTGCTGCGTCTTTTTTGAGGCTGTCATCTGCATGCTCATTGAGGATCGCATCGAGTATCTGTTGGTTGGTGATTTTGATTTTTTTCGTGTTTTCAAAGGCCGCGATGTCTTTTGCGATCTCTGATCTTGTCTTGAGGATTGCCCTCATGCTTTGCGGATGGGTCAGGAGGAAATGCGCGATGTGGCGTATGCCCTGTCCTGAGACAAGCGTCTCCGCGCTGATCTTGTTGATGTCAAGCTTGTTCCTGATGAACTCAAGGAGAAGTGCCAATCCTCGTCCGCCGTCCATGCCTGCGTGCCCCCCTTCGCTAGGGTGGACGACGTATCCGTTTCCTTCCCATCGAAGATATGCGACTCCTAATCCTGTTCCTGGCCCGATGACCCCGCGTGGCCCTTGTGGTTGCGGTGGCGGAATGTAGTTCGGTTGGCCAAATTCGTCTCCTTGACGATATCCTGGGACAGGGATTATCTTGTCTTGCGGTGGATTGATGGTCGCGATTGCCTCTCCTATTGCCGCAAAATCATTGAGGACAAGGACGTTTTTCAATGCAGACAGGTCGCGGATCTGGGTTCCGATGACTGGGAATTTGGCATTGGTCGGATGTTCGCACGAATTGTTGAATACTGGCCCTGCGACGCTTGCGACGCACGTGTTTGTTCTCCATCCTTTTTCGTTCGCGCACCATTGGAGGAATATATTGATGGAAGGGATGATGGAATCTTGATTCTTGTCTGCGTTTTGTTGGATAAGGATTTCGTAATGGTCTATCCCGAGCACTTTGACCATGGCAAGGCGTGGGTTTGTCCCGCCGACGTCGAGGCAGAGGATGTTCTTAGGCATGAGTCTATATACGAGAAGTGGTGTTTATAAAAATTGTGGATGAATCCTATTCGTGCGCGACGATCGCCACTTTTCCTGGCATGGCGTTTGCTGCTTTCTTGTCTTGGCTTTGTTCTGCAAACGTGATGGTGATGTGGCTGTCGAATTCTTTTTCGAGCTTTGGAAGGAGGGTGTTGAGCGCTTTTTTCTCTGTTGCCTGGGAGAGGATGAAGTCAGGGAGTCTTGATGGGTCTTTGAGCACTGCTGCTACGAGTGGCGCGATCTCGCTCTCATGTCCTTTGACCATGCATGAGGTGATGAGTGTCTTCATGTCCCGTGTCTTTGCTAGTTCTTCTTTTAGTTTTTTGTAGAAGTCGTATTTCCAAGCTGCTGAGATGATGAGCGTGTGCGACTTCGGTTTGAATTTTATCAGGGTGTTCAAGGTGAGCATGTCCTGCCTTACCTTTTCGGCAAAGTCATCTTCTGCCTCGAGCTCTGGCTTGATCTTTGTCTCGTCAAAGGTCGGCCATTTGGCAAGCGAGCAGAATGGTTTTTTTCCGATCTTCTCCCAGAGTTCTTCAGAGATGTGGGGAGTTATCGGGCTCATGAGCAGGATGAGTGTCTCTGCGCTTTTCTTGGAGAAGCTTCCTTTGTTTCGGAGGAAGTCGGTGAATGAGGCAAGTTCAATGAGCGCCTTGTTGAATGTTGATGATTCGTAGTACGAGGTCACATCCCTGATCGTCTTGTTCCGTACGCTCTCTTCTTTCGGGTCTGTTTTGGATGTGAATGTCTCTGGCAGGAATTCTGTGAATTTCTTCATGAAACGGAATGCACCTTCTATTCCTTGGTCGCTCCATTCCATGTCTTTTTCTGGTCCCGCGACGAAGAAGAGATAGAACCGTGCGGTGTCGATACCATACTTCTCGGAGACCTCCTCTGGCAGCACGTAGTGTCCTTTGCTCTTGCTCATGACGACTCCATCTTTGTGGAGCATGCCCTGGTTGAAGAGGCGTTTTGCAGGTTCGTCGATGGAATGCATGCCAAGGTCCTTGAGGAATTTGGTGATGAAGCGGGAGTAGATGAGATGTCCTGTCGCATGTTCTTTCCCCCCGATGTAATGGTCGATGGGAAGCCAATAATCGACTTTCGCCTTGGCAAAAGGCTTCTTGTCATTGTGAGGATCGCAGTATCGCAGGAAGTACCAGCTCGAGTCCATGAACGTGTCCATGGTGTCTGTTTCCCTCCGTGCTGGTTTCTTGCAGCTTGGACAGGATGTTTCGACGAAATTCCTGTTCGTCGCAAGGGGGTTTCCGCTGCCAAAGGTGACGTCTTCAGGGAGGAGGACTGGCAGTTCTTTTTCAGGGACAGACACGATGCCGCAGGAGTCGCAGTAGACCATGGGTATCGGGCATCCCCAGTAGCGCTGCCGCGAGATGAGCCAGTCGCGCAGCTTGTAGTTCACTGTCTGTTTTCCCCATCCATTCTTCTCGATCCATTCTGCCATTTCTGGCAGTGCTTGCCTGTTGTGCATGCCAGTCCAGTCTCCTGAATCGAAGAGCACGCCGTCAGAGAGGAATGCGCAGGAGGCCTTTTCCGGGTTGATGGGGCTGCCATCGTCGCTGATGACGAATTTCAGAGGGATATTGTATTTTCTTGCGAATTCGAAGTCGCGTTGGTCATGGGCATCTGCCATGACGATTCCTGTACCGTACATGAGCACGAAGTTCGCGACGTAGATGGGGAGCCGTTCACCATTGACTGGGTTGATGGCGTATTTTCCTGTGAATGCTCCTATCTTGTCCTGTCCTGTCTCTGTCGTCCGTTCTATCAAGCTTTGTTTCCTGCTCTGTTCGATCGCCTGTCTCACTTCCGCTTCGTGGGACGTACCTTTGGAAAGCTCGATAGCTAGCGGGTGTTCTGGTGCTATGCAGAGGAATGTGACTGAGTAGATGGTGTCGCAACGTGTCGTATATGCCGGAAGGAGAGTGTCGATTCCTTCGAGAGCGAAGTGTATGTCGACTCCGTTGCTCTTTCCTATCCAGTTCTTCTGCATCTGCTTGATGTCTTCTGGCCAGTCGAGCTTTTCAAGACCGGAAAGGAGTTGGTCTGCGTAAGCGGTGATCTTGATGAACCATTGGTTGAGTTCTTTGTTGTCTATGGGTGTATCTTCATGCCTCCAGCAGGCTCCGTTGACGACTTGTTCGTTTGCTAGGACTGTCTGGCATGTTGAGCACCAGTTGACGATGGCTGTCTTCTTGTAGGCGAGTCCTTTTTTGTAGAGTTCGAGGAATATCCATTGATCCCATCGATAGTAATCTGGCCTGTGGCTGGCAAGTGTCCGTGACCAGTCGTAGGAGAGCCCGAGTTCCTTTTGCTGCCTGATGAAGTTGGCGATGGATTTCTCTGTATATGCTCGGGGATGTGTATTGTCCTTTATGGCCGCATTCTCTGCAGGCAAGCCAAAGGAGTCGTATCCCATGGGGTAGAGGACGTTATATCCTTGCATGCGTTTGAATCTGGCACTTGCGTCTCCGAGGGTGTAGTTTTTCGCGTGCCCCATATGCAGCCCGCTGCCTGATGGATAGGGATACATCTCGAGCACGTAGAATTTATTCTTGGTCTTTGATTCTTTCACTTCGAATATCTTTTCGTCTTCCCAGGCTTTCTGCCATTTCTGCTGCACTGCTTTATGGTCCATAAGGGAATAAAACCGATGTCGGTTTTTAAAAGTGATGGAAGTGCGGGGATTCTAGCTGATTTTCTTGAGGATGAATTGTTCGAGGAATTGAGCGGCTGATCCGGTGAGGTTTCCTCTTTTGAGCAACGTCTTCACTTCAGTCTTGTCGAAGTATTTGATTTCCAAGACCTCTGTTTTTTGTATGGTGTATTCGTCTGGAGGTATTTCTTTCTCCACGAGGAAGACGGTGATGAACCTGTTGTTGGTCTTTCCTGCTTTTGTGGTGTTTCTTCTGAAGTATCCTATTTCGTGGAACGCGGACAGGGGAAGATCCAGTCCAAGCTCTTCCTTTGTTTCCCTCTGTGCTCCTTGTACGTATGTTTCATCCTTGTGGAAGTGTCCTGCGCTCGAGTGGTCCCATTTGCCGTTGTCTTTTCTTTTTTGCAGGAGGACTTTATTCTTGCTGATGATGTAGACATATGCTTCCCTGTGCAATAGTCCTTCTGCATGGACTGTTTTGATATCGGAGAATCCGATGATCTCATCGTCCTCATTGACAAGGGGGATGTATTCCTTCATGGAATAGCATAGTGTATTCCCATCTATAAATCTATTGCTGCATATAGGGATGTTGCCGCTACATTTTAATAGGGTTCCTTGTTCTTTTGGCAGATGAAAGAATCATTCAAGGAAGTCCTCCGAAGCGAAATCGGACGCGTGGATGCAGCGCATACGGCAAAGAGAAATGAGCGCGTCATCGAAGGTTTCTTGTTTACTGATGGCAATGCTCCTCGGGCCATCATCGGCGGAAGAGCGTATGCGCTCTTCAATTCTAATGATTATCTCGGTCTTCGATTCCATAAGCTGATCCGTGAAGCGGGAAGGAAGGCTGAGGAGAAGTTTGGCGCAGGACCTGGCGCCGTGCGTTTCATCTCAGGCACGTCCCGTCTGCATAAGAATCTGGAAGTGGAGATCGCGAAATTCCATGGAAGGGAGGATGCGATCCTGTTCTCGTCTGCCTTTGCGGCGAACCTCGCGGTCATCCATTGTTTCATGAAGGGACAGAGCAGGGATACCCTTGTCTCGGGTAACGTCCTTGTCATCTCTGATGAGCTGAATCATCGGAGCATCATCGACGGCATAAGGGTCGCGAACCTGCCAAAGGAGAACAAGGCAATGTTCAAGCACAAGGATTTTGCAGATCTTCGAAGGATCATTGAGGAGAACAAGGGCAAGTTCGCACGGGTTCTTGTCATCACTGATGGTGTCTTTTCCATGCTCGGCGAAGTGCAGGATCTGTATGGATTGCGTTCTGTCTGTGATGAATTCCAAGAGGAGTATGATGAAGGAATCATCCTTATTGTGGATGATTGCCATGGCGTCGCTGCCTTTGGAGAGACAGGAAGAGGCACAGAAGAGGCGACTGGCGGAAGGGCAGACATCCTCGTCGGTACCTTTGGCAAGGGCTTTGGCGTGAACGGCGGGTATGCCGTCGGTGATAAGCTTGCGATCGATTATCTTCGGGAGTCTGCTGCGACGTATATCTATTCAAATCCGTGCTCTCCTGCAGAGGCTGGCGCAAGCCTTTTTGCAGTGCAGATAGTTGAAGGGTTGGAAGGGCAGTCCCTCCTGAAAAGGCTGCAGGACAATATTTCATATTTTAAGGAAGGAGTAAAAAAATTGGGCTTCTCGTTCGTCGTTTCGTCGACGCATCCGATCCAGCCCATTTCCACAAAGTCCCCTGAAAAGACAAAGGCCATGGTCGACCTGCTCTTCAAGGAGGGGTTTCTTGTGACGAACATCAATTACCCTGTCGTCCCGCGGGGGCAGGATGAGATCAGGGTGCAGGTCTCTGCTAGCCATACTCGTCTGGACATCGATGAGTTTGCAAAAAAGCTCAAAGGGGCCGCACTCTCATGCAGATTGATGTAGTGGTGTGGGCAGCGGTCAATACATGTTGGGGGATGAATATCAATACTGGCCGCTGCTGATCACAGACCACCGATAGATGCTAATCACAGACCGCTGATGGCTGCGAATCACTGATCGCAGGTTCAGCTTTCTATGAGTTCTTCTCCTTCCTGGACAAAGAAGTCCGAGTCGTCGAATTGTTCGAGAGTCGGGCTCTGTTCTTTGCCTTCCATGATCTTGTGGTAGTACCCGACTGGGCGCACAGTCGAGATCGTTGTCTTCTGTATGATGTACTTGTTGTCCTTGCTCTTGAAGATGTACGATTCGATGCGTGGCATCTTCCGCAGCTGCTCTTCTTTCTTGTTGGTCAGTCCCATGTTGTTTCACCTCCAGCCTTTTTCTGGCTGGAAGTGATGAGAACGGAAGATAATTAATGCCTTTGCTAGGAATTGTCGTGATTACTGACCAAAAGGACGGAGGTTTTTTGGCAACGGTCGAATATTTTCATGTATCTTGAGAAGATTGGCAAATTTTTTTTAAGAAATATGAAACAATTGAGAATGGAATTTTGCCTGTAATCAGACACAATATTTAAATAATAGTGTTTATTACACACTAATATGAATGTGAACAATGATATTGATTTCCAAGAGAAGTATCGTGCAGTGATGCTCGGCGCTGCCTATGGCGACACGCTAGGCATGTGTGTCGAGATGTGGAAGCCAGAGCAGATCAGGAAATATATAGGCAAGGTGACAGAACCACGGATGCAGCTTGCCATCTGTAATGCTGCAGGAGAAATCATCACCAGAGATGAGTATGGTAAACTGAGGTATTATCATCTGCAGAGGAAGACAGGCGAGGTCACTGATGACACTATTTTTTCAAGAGCGCTTGGCGAAGCCCTTGTGGAGAGAGGATATGACCTTGATCATGCTGCAAAAAAGCATTTTGAATATTTCGATAAGTTTATCGACAGAGGATTTGGGAAGACGACGCAAATTGCGATGGAGAATCTCCGCAGCGGATTGTCTCCAAATGAGTCTGGAATCATTGGCGGCGCAGGGACAGGCCCTCCGATGAAGATGCATCCGCTCGGCATCTATATGCATTCGACAAATACTTATGAAGAGGGGTTGAGGTTTGCAAAGGAGGTTGGGAAGATTACTCATCTTGATCCGCGTTCTGTCGCAGGGGGAATTATGCAGGCTCATGCTGTCTTTTATATTCTCGGGAGAGCTAAGAAAGATATGTTCTTGGAGTCGCTTGTTGAGATGTCTAGAAGTGTCGAAGAGCAGGTGACTTCAAATTTCTCGAGATGGGAAGACGGATCTTTGACGTCGAGATTGCGATGGGTCTTGGAGAATAAGGATGCAGATGTATCAGATGCATATAGGCTGCTTGGTTCTTCCTCGCTTGTGTATAGTGCCCAGCCTTTTGCCCTGTTCATGTTCCAGAAATACTGGGATGAACCTTTGGAAGGATTGCTGCAGACAGTGAACTTCGGTGGGGATTCTGACACCACAGGAACCATATTTGGCGCCCTTGCAGGAGCAAGGCATGGTGCTTTCTTTCCGGAAGAGTGGCCTTTGGAGATGAAGGGCGAGCTTGAGGCTATCGCCCATGGTCTGTGGCAGAAATACAGATAAACAACTGCTGCCTTCTATCAGCCATGGATATGGATGATATTTGCGAGGAAGGAGTCCGAGATTCGTCCGACGGCCAGGTGAAGGAGTTCGTCCGTGCAGTCCTCCATGTCTATGGCGATGAGCACGAGGCACCGTACCACGATTTGCTCTCGCGTCTTGAAGAGGGCAGGCCATTTGTCGTGGGGAGGAGTTCTCGTTATGTCAGGGGTTTTTCAGTCTTTGCTCCGGAAAGCGCCCTTGATGGTGCAGTTGATGTGCGCATAAGCTGGATGTATGGCACGCTCGTTAGCGCTGTGCGGTTTGATGCGAATAAAGGATTTGTCGTGATTCCGACAGGCAATTATTTTGTGAAGAATGGTTCTTTGCCGTGGAAACATGAGAAAGGGGATATGTATATCGATGCGTTCGACATGAGGCATTACGGAAAAGCTCTTTCTCCGAAGAATCCTCGATCGCTTCTGTTGTATACAGGTGCATCTTTAAGCGAAATCATTTTGAAAGTCGGATGTCCTTTTGCAAAACAATGATGAAACCGACATCCCTATTTTTTAGCAAGTTTTGCTACAAAGAACCCTTGCGTCCCAGACCTATGCGGCCAGAATCGCCTGGTGTTGCTGATGGATGGGTCAAGTGTATGGCCGAAGAACTCTGTGATTCCAGGATCCCCGATCGATATTGTCATCTTTTCGATAACAGCACCTAACGTCTTGATCGCCCAGTCGATGACAAGCTCGTCCTCTTCGGGCTCGAGGGAGCATGTCGCATAGAGAAGCTTCCCGTCCTTCTTGAGGACTCTCCATGCCGAAGTGA
Source organism: archaeon (assembly GCA_020057445.1). Taxonomy (GTDB): domain Archaea; phylum Nanobdellota; class Nanobdellia; order Woesearchaeales; family JAHJEM01; genus JAHJEM01. Next base: position 8,722 of record JAGVFV010000066.1, read on the forward strand.
GGAGCTCTTTTTGGAGCTTTGCCCTGTTCTCGAAGTCTTTCATGCTGCGTTTTCGGAAGTAGTTCTTCTCTGTCGCATAGTTTCCTGAGCAGGGAGCGTCGAGCAGGATCTTGTCAAAGGTCATGCCTAGTTTTTCGATCTCTCTTCCGTCCATGTTGTACAGCATACTGTTCGTCATTTCGAGCCTTTCGCAGTTGTTTTCTGTCGCAGGCATGCGTTTGATGTCAGGGTCGATGCCGACGAGGATGCCATTGTTCTGCATCAATGCTGCCATTTGTGTGAGCTTTCCTCCTGGAGCGCAGGCCATGTCAAGTACTGTCTCTCCTTGCTTTGGGTCGAGGATCTCTGCAGGCATCTGGCTTGCCGCTTCTTGCAGGTAATAGTATCCTTGCAGGTATTCTGGTGTCGCTCCGAGGGAGAACGGCGCTTCATACCAATAGCCGTGGGAGAGATAGGGGATTTTCTCGAGCGTGACTTTTTTCGCCTGCAATCTCTGGATAAGGTCATGATCTGATATTTTGAGTGTGTTGATGCGAAGTGATGGCCTGATCGTGGCGACAGGCTGGAAGTCTGGGCAGAGTTTCTTGTAGCGTTCTTGCAGGTCCATGATACTTGTGCACTGTTCTGGTTTAATAAATCTTGTCATAGGACGCTTTCGAAAAGGGGAAGAAAAATGTTAACATTTTAATATCTCTTCCTTTCTTCGATGTTCATGGTCAAGATCGGCATCATAGGAGGGTCTGGAATTGCGAGCCCCGCGATTATCGAGCATGCGAAGAGGATGAAGAAGCATACTCCGTATGGTCCGACGTCGGACCTTATCACGATGGGAAAGATCGCGGGAGTCGATGTTGTCGCGATCCCGAGGCATGGGGACAATCATCGCATCTATCCTAGTGCTGTGAATTTCCGCGCGAATGTCTGGGCCTTGAAGGACCTTGGAGTGACGCACATCATTGCTACCTCTGCTTGCGGCAGCCTTCGGGAGGAGATTCAACCAGGGCATCTAATCTTTCCTGACCAGTTCATCGATCGTACGACGAAGAGGGCGCAGAGTTTCTATGAGGGTCATGAATTCTGCCATATCAGCATGGCTTATCCCTTCTGCCCGACGCTTCGAAAGATTCTTGCCGGTACTGCTGACGAGCTCAAGATTGTTTCCCATACGAAGGGAACTGTGGTGACAGTCGAGGGACCGCGCTTCTCGACAAAGGCAGAATCGAAGATGTTTCAAAGTTGGGGTGCTGACATCATCAACATGAGCACTGTTCCCGAGGTCGTGCTCGCGAGGGAGGCTGAGATCTGCTATGCGGTGATCGCGCTCTCTACTGATTATGACTGTTGGCATGAGAGTGAAGAGGCAGTGACCTGGGAGATGATCGTCTCCCGCATGAAGGAATTCCAGGAGCGCTTCAACAGGATCATCCTTGCGGCGATTCCGAAGATCAAGGATGATGATTGCTCGTGCAGGCATGCCTTGAAAGGTGCGATGGTATGAACTTAAAAGAGAAGATCCGTACTGTCCCTGACTGGCCGAAGAAAGGTGTGATGTTCCGTGATATCACGACGCTCTTGCAGGATTCGAAGGCGTTTCATCATGTGATTGAAGTTCTCAGTGAGCGGTATAAGTCGAGAAAGCCTGATGTCGTCGCAGGTATTGAAGCTCGTGGCTTTATCTTTGGCGGCGCGTTAGCACACGAGCTGGGATGTGGCTTTGTCCCGATAAGAAAGAAAGGCAAGCTCCCGTATAAGACCTCAAGGGAAGAGTATGCACTTGAGTACGGGACAGATGTTATCGAAGTGCATATCGATGCGATAAGGCCAGGGCAAAGGGTGCTTCTCGTTGATGATCTCATCGCGACAGGAGGGACCGCCCTTGCTGCGTGTAAACTAATAGAAAAGCTTGGCGGCAAGATCATGGAGTGCGCTTTCATCATCGATCTTCCTGATCTTGGTGGAAGGAAGAAACTTCTTGATGCAGGGTATCCTGTCGTGACACTGGTCGAGTTTGAAGGGGAATGAATTTACCAGGTATTCCAGTGGACTTTTGTTTCGTCGTATCTGTCTTCTTTTTGCCGGGTCTCGGCAGGGTATCCGAAAGGTATGAGGGCAAAAGGGATGATGGGTTGCGGTATGGAAAAGAGCTTTCGGAATGCGTCGACCCTGTCCGTGCGCGGAAAGACTCCTGTCCAGACAGAGCCAAGACCGAGGCTGTGGCTTGCGAGCAGGAGGTTTTGCGTTGCTGCGCTGCAGTCTTGTATCCAGAATCCTTCTTGCTTCTCGACTGAAGGATCTCCGCAGGCGAGGATTGCAAATGCGGCATCCTTTACCATGCCATGGTATTTGTAGACGTTTGCTGCTTTTTCGAGCAGTTTTTTGTCGGTTATGACGAGGAAGCGCCACGGCCTCTGGTCGTGTGCTGATGGCGCCATCATGGCTGCTGCAAGGATCTTGTTGATGATGTCCTTGCTTACTTCTTTCTTGTCGTATTTTCGTATGCTCCGCCTCGTCATGATGCAGTCTATCGCGTCCATCTTCATCACCTACATCTGTAATACCATCCTGTATCTTGCCTTGTTTTGGCGTACCTTCTCTATTGCCTCGTTCACTTTTTCCAGAGGAACGATCTCGACGATTGCCTTGACATCATGTCTTGCTGCAAAGGAGAGCATCTCGACAATCATGTGCCTGTTTCCTATAGAAGATCCGTGGAGTGACTTGCTCCCGTTGAGGAGCCGTGATGGGGCGATATTCAGGCCGTTTGGCGATGCGCCGACAAAGACGATCTTGCCGTTTGCTTTGAGGAGGGAGAGGTAGGTCTGCCAGTCAAGATCGACGGTGACGCAGGAGATGATGAGATCGATGGTCTGTTTTGCAGAGTTCATCTGCCCTGTGTCCGAGGTGAGGAGGAATTTGTCTGCTCCAAATGACTTTGCTTCTTTTTCCTTGTCTGGACTTGTGCTGAGTGCGACGACATCGCAGCCCATGGCGTGCGCAAACTGCAGCGCGAGGTGGCCGAGGCCTCCGATGCCGATGATGCCGACGGTCATCGCACTTGTTGCGTGCCGTCTCAGTGGCGTGTAGACGGTTATTCCTCCGCAGAGAAGAGGGGCTGCTGTCTCAGACTTCAGTTGTTCTGGTATGGGAAAGGCGAATCGAGAGTCGACGATGATCCGATCCGCATAACCTCCATGCCTGCCGACGCAGGTTGGTTGGTCATTATCGCAATGGTTTTCCTCTCCTTTCATGCATGATTCGCAGACCATGCAGGATTTTGATTGCCATCCGACACCCACGCGTTGCCCTTTCTTGAGGTGTGTTGCTTCTGCTCCTAGTGTTTTCACAGTTCCTATGATCTCATGTCCTGGTATGAAGGGGTATGTGCTCGCATGCCAGTCATTGTCGATGAGATGGATGTCTGAATGGCATATGCCGCAGTGCGTGATCGCTATCTCGACGTCGTAGGGCGCAAGCGGCTTTGGTTCGTAGGAGAATGGTGCCAATGTTTCTTTTGGTTGTGTTGCCGCGTATCCTTTAATCATGGTATCGCCTCTTAAATCGCATTAAGTTTTGTATAATTTATACAATTAGCTGCCAACCACGAATTGCTTTATCTCTGTCTTGATGAAGAGCGGCGATGATCCTGGATTTCTTCGGGCAATGATCGATTTTTGTCCGTGGTTGTTGTCTTCGCGAAGTTCATCGACTCCATAGGTCGAGTCGACATATGCGTGGATCGTGTGGTTGCCTGCGACCGCATGCCAGGTGGTTTGAGCTATTTTTGTTTCCTGAGGATTGAGGCTCAGGACATAATTGCCGATGAGATTGTTCCAGTTGCTTTCATAGAAGCGGACGGTGAATGATCCTGTCGGCAGGCTTTCGATGTTGCGCACCATCGCATAGACAGTGACATTGTCTCCTTGCTGTGGGTTGTTGTTGGAGAAGTAGACGTCCTGGTCGCGTATCCTCATGTCTGGCTTTGTGATGACTTGCAGTGCCTTGGCCGCCTGGTTGTTGTCTTCGTGCTCTTCTGGGATTGCGTTTTCCGGGTCTATCCAGACAGTGATGTTGAACGTGCCTTCTGAAGAAGGAATCCAATCAATCTGGCTTATGAAGTCGCTTGACTTTCCGATAGCCACGATCTGCTCTCCGATAAAGGTTGCGCTTGAAGGTGTGCCGTTGTAGAAGCGCACCAAGACCTCGTTCGGGTCTACGTCAAGGATGTTATGGAAGAACGCGGTAATCGTCACTGGTGTCCCTTTCAACGGATTGTCAGATGAGAAGAGGATGTCTTCAGAGGTTATGGCAAGGTCGGTGTGCAAAGTTTCCCCTGAAGGAATATACATCTTAAAATTGTCAATCAGCATGAATTGATACGGGACATAATTGTTTGAGAATCGCAGGCGGATCCTGTCGATTCTTGTTATTGGTGTCCGTAACGGATATGTTCCGTAATTGATGTTGTTTATGGTTATTCCCTGTGTCTGGTCTTGCAGGTTGATGAGAATCGTGATGGCATATTTCATTCCTGGTGAATACTGCACTAATTGCTGCGATTGGACAGGATTGCCATAAGAAACAACAATATACCCTGCAGCATCGAAGCCCACTGATCCGGAATAATACGCTTCATTCTCTCCTGTCCAAATGACAAAATTATCCATGTGGCTGTCGCTTGGAGTGATGTCTAATTCGACGGCAATCTGATCTTGGTCGAGATTGAATCCGGAAGTGTCGATGCCTCCGAAATTGCCTTCAGATTTGGATATTTTTAATTGCTGATTGAATATCTCACTTGTTGCTCCATTGTTTTCTTTATTCCAGAATAATGTTGAAGGGATCTCAAGATGGCCTAAATCAGTGCTGTTTTGCCGGTCGAACCTGTCGAGTGCGAGCGGTGTTTGTTCATCGGCGTTCACGTTTGTTGCAAGAAATAAGAGCACGACGGCAGAGACGAGCAATAGGTTTGTCTTCATGGATATTCCCCCTATCATCTGAGAATGGCTTTAGATTTATAAGTATTTCCGAGAATTCGTTCCCATTCCGCCTGTCCTATACGCCAACTTCGTTGTTGTAACTGTCTGTGTCATGTTCGAAGTATTTGTCAAAGGGCATGCGTAACGGCCACACTCCATTCGTCTGCTTCACTCAATCACCTTAACTATAGTTAACCTTCGGGGTTTAAATACTTTGTGAAATATTTCTCCCTAAAGGAAAAGATATTAAAATATGAAGGGGATGTTTCGAGCATGCTTGCGAAGAGATTGAAAAAAGGCGGCACGATAGGCATTGCCTCCCCATCCACTCCGTTTGTCGAGAAGGACGAGGCGATAGTCGATCAGGCAAAAGCATGGCTGGATGCGCAGGGGTTCGAGGTGAAAGAAGGAAAGAATCTGAGAAAGCGGGACAGGTTCAAGGTCGCAGGGGGCACGCCAGAAGAGCGTGCCGATGACATCAATAGTTTCTTCAAGGATCCTGATGTCAATGCTATCTGGTGCATCTGGGGAGGAAAGCCAGGAAATCAGGTCCTTGATTTTCTTGATTATCAGGCCATCAAGAGAAATCCGAAGATATTCATGGGCATGAGCGATATCGATGTTCTCCATTATGCGATCAACAAGAAGACAGGCCTTGTCACGTTCAATGCCCCTGATTTCCGCCTCATGAATAATCTCTTCTTGGATAATCCTTATTCGCAGAGGATGTTTCGGGAAAGGTTGGTGGAAGGAAGAATCGGTCCGATCACTCCATCGAAACAGAGAAGATGCATACGAAAGGGAAAAGCAAGAGGAAAGATCCTCGGCTGCACCCTTCCGGTCCTCCTCAAGCTTGCCGGGACAAGATACTTCCCCTATTTCAAGGATTCCATCCTCTTTCTCGAGGCATACCTGGAGCCGCCAGCAGAGATTGTCCAGAATCTTACCCATCTTGACCAAATTGGGATCTTCAAACGGATCAGTGGCATTGTCATTGGATATACATATTCATTTGACGAGCCTGAGGCGAAAAAAGACAAGGGAGGGATTCTCTTCGAGGACATTGCGCTTGAATTGACAAAGAGTTATTCATTTCCCATCTTGAAGACATATGAGTTTGGCCATCGCTGCGGGAATGCCTTCTTGCCGATCGGGGGCGAGGCAGAGATGGATGCAGAGAAACTTTCGATAATGATAACGAAGAAGTGTCTTCTTTAGAGCTCCACGATCACGTTTCCCGTCTTCTCATCAATGTCTTTCACGAGGGCGTGTCCTTTGTATTTCTCTTTGATCGTCTTCCAGTCGTGCTTCTTGTGCATGGCTCTGATGTCTTCGAGGATTGTCTTTATTTCCTGGTAATGTTCATAGATGAGTTCCCCTTTTCGCTGATTGTCGCTTGCGGATGTGGAGTATCCTTCGAGCTTTTGCGTCTGTTCTTTGAGTATGAGTTCGACCTTGTCGATCTTTTCTTGGTGTTCGTGTTCTTGTTTTTCGTATGGTTTGGTGAATGTGGAGTCGAGCGCCTCGCTGAAGGTGTTGAACCGCTGATCGATCACCGCTTCCTTGAACGGAAATGGGAAGATGCGCCCTTTGGAGATGACGGGCTTGATGTGTTCCTTGAGCATGGACTGGAATGAGTAGAATATCTTTTTTCCGTCAGCAGTAATTATTTTCGAAGGCGGTGTCTCTTTTTGCATTCCTGCCCGATTTATCACCTCTTCTGCATATTCTCCTCCTAGGGCGAAGTCTATCGCGAGTGCCTTGACTATGGATTCTTTGTTCGATGCTGCCATAATGGTTATGAATTCGTCTTCGCCAAGTCTTGGCGTGTCAATCGAGGCAGGCGGGTATCCGTAGGGCTGTTTTGGCCGTATCTCCCGTCCTGTCCAGTGCTGGTTCTCGAGCGGGTTCTTTATCTTCATCTCATGGTCGCAAAGGATCATGTTTCCCTTGCTGAACAGTTCCACGATCAGATGATAGGTCTCGGTTCCTGCCTGCGTCTTCTTTTCAAAGGTGAGGTGCAGTATCCTCTCGAATCCGCGCTGTTCGATAGAAGAAAGCCTGGCGTTGCCTAAGTATTTCCGGAGAAACATGCAGTATCCTGGCGGTGTCTCGGGGTAGTCTTCCTTTGTCTCAGTCAGATAGATGAGTCCTGGCAGCCGGAAGCGGAGCAGTTTCTTTCCTTCTGAGGTCACGTGGAAGCGGAAGAGCAGGTCTTTCTTGTCGTCTTTCTTCTGGTAGATCTTGTCGATCTTTCCCCCGACAAGCGATTGGAATTCCTTTGTGAGGAAATGCAGGTCCAATGATGATATTTCGGTTTTCATTTGCTCATGATTCTCCGTATTTCCTCATGCATATCCGATGCGATGTAGGAATATCCTTTCTTCTCTTTGAGCACATCTCCAGAGAGTCCGTTGATGTATGTGGCAAGGCATGCGGCATCAAATAAGGACAATCCTTGCGCGAGGAATCCTGCGCAGAGTCCGGCGAGCACGTCTCCTGTGCCTGCTTTTGCCATGCCTGGATTTCCATTCTTATTCTGCAAGACCTTTCCTTTCATCATGATCTCATCGATTGGCCCTTTCTTGAGGAGCACATTATCGCCAATGACTTTTCCTGTCGTCTTCTCAGTGAGCTTTGAGTTCTTCAGAAGTGCGGCGTATTCTCCTCTGTGTGGTGTGAGGATCGCGTGCCGAACCTGTTGCAGTCGCACTGCGTGCAATCCATGCGCATCGATCACTTTCTTCTTCGAAGGATATGCATACACGAGTGCTGCGATGAGCCCTTTTGTCATTTCGCTCATGCCGTTTCCGATGAGGAAGACGTCGTGCTTTTCGATGAGTTCGCAGAGTCGTTTCCAGTGGTGCTCGTGAAAGTCAGTTCCTTCAAGTGGTTCGCAGACGAGGTCTGCCGACAGGCAGCTGACTGCATAGGCTGCACGTTCCGGAGCAGCGATGGTGACCCAGTCGCATCCTGCGCGTAGCGCTGCGATCCCTGCAAGCGCGAGGCAGCCGGTGTATCTCATGCTTCCTCCGATCACAAGGACGCGTCCGGAGTCTCCTTTCTTTGCGTCACACTTTCGTGACCATGCTTTTGCCAATAGTCGATCTGCGTCTTTTTGTGTGATGGATTGAACCATATTATGCGCATGAAACAACCTCATTTAAATGGTTATCCTAACTGATTGCAAAACATTTAAATAGCAAATGTATATACTGTTATTACCGGTGAATACTATTGATACTTTTTAGCAAGCATGCCCGTGAACAGATGGTCGAACGGGGCATCAGTGCAAATGAAGCGGAAGAGGCAATCACAAAAGGTGCAAAGGAGCTGCAGTTGCCTGATAAGATCCTCTTTCATTATCGGTATTATACTGTTGTCGCGAAGAAAATCGATGATGGCTTTTTTGTCATCACGGTCATGTTGAGGTGATTATGATGAAATGCCCTATGTGCTATAAAGGAACATTGAAGAAAGGGAAAGTAAAGGAGACCATGTTCGGTGAGTATCTTGGAGAGTTTCCTGCATTAGTATGCTCGTCGTGCAAAGAGTCTTTTACAGATAGTGAGACGACGGGAAAGATCGAGGAGATGGCAAAGAAGAAGGGGATTTGGGGTCTTGGGACAAAGACCAATGTCACGAAGGTGGGAAATTCCCTTGCCATCAGGATTCCAAAGAAGCTTGCTGACCATATGAAGATTTCCGAAGGGAAAGCGGTTTATATGGCGC
>JAGVFV010000069.1 GCA_020057445.1 archaeon
AGATCGCGGGCATGATGAAGGACGCATTCCTCGAGAACAAGGACCTCAAAGGGATACTCGTCGGAGGGCCAGGACACACCAAGAACGAATTTGTCGACGGCAACTACATCACAGACCAGGTGAAACGGAAGATCATCGGCATCAAGGACCTTGCCTACACAGGAGAATTCGGGCTGCAGGAGCTCCTCGAGAAATCAGAAGACATCCTCGCCGCAGAAGAAGTCGTCGAAGAGAAGAAGATCATGACCAAGTTCTTCAACATCCTCGCCACAAAGCCAGGCATGGTCTCCTACGGGCCGCGAGAAGTCATGAGCCAGATCAAGAACGGCGTCTGCGACATCGCCCTCCTTTCTGAGGCGCTTGACGAAGCAGTTATCGAAGAATACACGGCAGAAGCAGAAAAGATGGGAACGACAGTCATGATCATATCGACAGAGACACGCGAAGGCGTGCAACTGCGGGACCTCGGGAAGATAGCGGCGATATTAAGGTATGAGATACACACGTAGCTGGTGAGACTGATGACGGTATTCATACGTAAAGGATTCATATTACGGCCGATGAGACCATCTGATTTAGATGAGTATTGTTTTCTCCGTTTAGAACAAGGTGTGCAACAAGGATTATTAGGAGTGATCAAAACACGTAAAGAAGCAATAAAGAATTTCAAGAAAATGCTTCTTGACACAAAGTGCTTCTTGACACAAAGAAGAAACCGCCGACAAGAGAACTCTTCGCAGTAGAAGCTGATCATCACATGATTGGCCTTATCGACCTCCATGACCTTCATCAACAGTATTTCGAACACAAGGCAACCATCGGCTATTTCATACATCCTTCTTATAGAGGCAAAGGCATAGCAACAGCCGCAGTCAAGGCGGTGACGAGATACGCAATGAAGAAATACAAATTGCGACGGATAGAAGGATGGTGCAGGACGTGGAACAAGGCATCTTCTCGCGTGCTTGAAAAAGCAGGATACAAACTGGAAGGGATCCTGCGAAAGCACAAGTGCAGGGACGGGAAATTTCTTGATGATATGGTGTGGGCATATGTGAGATAGAATCCGCAACTATCAATATGCTTGATCATGATGATCCAGTGTGACAATCGTCACTATGTCCCCTTTGATATGAATTCTCAATACAAAACTTCCGAAATGGATAGCACGAAACCCTTTCAGATCATAACGTAAAGGTTTGAATCTTTCCGGATCTTCTGCGATCTCATCCAGTTTCTTTTTCAGATATTCCAGAAGAACTGGGTCTTTTTTCTTCACTTTTTCGAACGATTCAAAGTAAAAGCATACCTTGCCCTCTTGATCGAGGATTATTGGCATCGTTGCTCTTATCGACTTGCTTTTACTTGATCAAAAACTCCGCCCGATTGTTTTTCCCGCCGCATTTCAGTGACATACTCCTCCATTAGAGTGGAGTTTTTGATTTCAGGAATCGCCGCGAAAAGACGATTGTATATGGCATATTCGTGTTAAGGAACGTCCATATAAAAACCCTCGTCCGGATTTTTCGAAAAAATTTCAGAAATCGCGGATGAATTTCCGGGCTTCTTCCTGCGTCATTCGCTTGCCGGTTTTTTGCGCTTGCTTTAGGATCCGTTCATATTTAGGAAGATTCTTTTTAAAAATCTCATCCCTGAGCATCTCCAGTATCAACTCTTGTACATTCCGATACCCTTCAAGAGAACAATATCTTTTCGACTCATCGTACAATTTTTCCGGTATCGTCAGGCTAATCTGCTTCATGCGTACGATAAAATACGTTAAAGTATTTAAAAGTATGTATTTTATCACTCAGCAAAATCAGAATATCCCTATTATCAGGTTCAGTACATGACGCTCGGTCTTGGCGAACCTGCGCACGGTCCTGCTTGTCTTAAAGAAGAATCTTGCACATCTCCATGATCATACCTTTCCAAAATCTCTTCTTGTGCAGTTTTGGGTAGTGCGGAGAGCAGATCATAAGCGCGGATTGCCTGCTCTCTTTCTCTCGGAGACATGCTTATGAGCAAGCTTTCGAGTTCACTTTTATTCATTTTTTCTTCTCTTTCTTTTTGATTCATCCGTTGTAATTTATCCCTTGTCGCATATGCCATCATAAGCAGCGCACCCGACCCTACTACCATGGTGCCCATTATCATGTAGACCGCCTTGAGTTCTTCATTCATGAACCAAGGGAAACATTTTCTGCTTTATATGGTTTTCCAGGCAAAGGAATATAAAGCTCCGTGATTAATACATATCTCATGATCTCCCGCGCATACTTCGAGCTCTTCAACGAGCCGTGCGAATACACGACATCGCTCAAATACTCTCATGCCTTCAAGGGATTCAATGCGAACATCAAGATGCGAACGAACCATATCGAAGTGCGCATGAGCCGCGAATGGAAAGGAGTCTCTGAAGACATCCAGGTCGGGCTCATCCAGCTTCTCCTCACCAAACTCTTCAACAAGAAAGAGAAACGATCAGCACAAGAGACCATCAATATGGACCTCTACAAGAGATTCATCAAGACACTGCCCAAATACACGACAGTGACAAAGTCAGACCCGACACTCCTTGAAAGCTTCAACCGCGTGAACAACGACTACTTCAACGGATTCCTCGAAACACCCAACCTCACCTGGGGAGAAGAATCATTCTCAAAACTCGGCACGTACGAATACGCCACAGACACAGTGCGCATGTCAACGATCCTTGCGAAGGACGCAAACCTCCTCGACTATGTCATGTACCACGAACTCCTGCACAAGAAACTGCAGTTCTATGACAAGAACGGAAGAAGCTTCCACCACACCCACGCATTCAAGGAACTCGAGAAGAAATACAAGGACCCTGACGCAGAAGCGAAACTCCACGAATTCCTGAGGAGGTACAAACGGAAATCTTTCTTCAAATTCTGGTGATGTCTTCCATCAGTGATTAAACTATTATATGGTGTACGCTTGTGCATTGAGACATTGATGAAATCAGTTAACTCTACGAAATATTTATTAATAGGCGTTACAAGAAAAAAATATGAAGGGTCTTTTGATGGGAGTGGCTGCCGTTCTCTTATTCTGCATTGTCATACTTTCAGTACATGCGTCCGAATGCTCCAACAATCTCGGGGTTTGCAAGTCCTCGTGCGGGGATTACGAGGTCGACATGGGCTATAGTTGTCAAGGAGGAGGAAGCCCTGTCTTCGACAAGCGCCCGGTGACAGCGAATGTCGTCGCGAGTTCAAAGTGCTGCCTGCCCTTACAGACGGCAAACAAGAAGGACATGAACAAATTTAATGAGAAGGAAGTGTTTGTGAGCTCTGATGAGACTTGGCAGAATATATTCAGCCTTGTCCCTCTCACAACCTGGACTACAGCAAATGGCACAATACTCCTTCATCCCTTTCTCATTTATCACAGAGAAGGGGGTTCCTTCGACGCAGACAGCACCATTCATTTCCTTCAGCTCTATTCACCTTCGCGAGTTACTCTTTTTGGAAGTGCACCTCAGGAATTCCTTGATCTTCTTATCGCAAACAGGGAATCTGGACAGGATGCCATCCGGCAGGATCCTAATTCCTTCATCGGAGCAGGGCTCCAAGAGAGTCAAATCCGACAAATAGGGCCGCAGAACCAAATTCTTTCGCCAGCGACCTATTTTTCATATTGGAACCCATATAAGAGCGTCATGGTAGGCAATTTTTGGGACGGGTTTGATCAGGGAGTCATGGCAAGCGTCTTTGCCTCATATCAGAATATGCCCATAGTGTTTCTCGCTACACTCAACCTTCCGGATTACGCACCCTATCTCGAGGGAAAAGACATCTATATCGCTGGAACCCTCGAGCCGGATGTTGACTCATTTCTCCGAACCCGCGCGAATGTCAAGAAAAGATTGGATCAAGAAGATATCCTGCGCGAGTACATCAGGCTCACCGGCACCCGGAAAGTCATTATCATCAATTCAGCCGACCAAACATCATTTGAAGAGAAGACATTCCGGCCGGAAAGGTCATCGTTTCCTATCAGCCATCTTTTCGGCACGCACGCACTCGCTGCGCCCATCCTTGCTGCAGGGCGCCACGAGGTCATTCTTGATGCAGCAAAAGCAGGCGTCACCTGGAGTCCGGTAAGCCCATCATGTTATGAAAATCCGTCCGCGGCAGATAATACTGTTGAAGATATGAACGCCAATCAGACGGATGCGTGGATTGTTGAGAGGATGAAGACTCTATTCCAGAATGATGCAGACTACCTGACCATTGTCGCAAGCCCGCGTGCAATACCTGACTCAGTATTCGACTTGTGCTGGGGAAATTCGGAATGGAGAGCAGAGAAGGATTCTTACTACGGCGTCCATCCTGACAGCTCCATCGATTACAACTACGCGAACAATGTCCAGATCGGAAAAGACAATGCAAAAGAGGGAAGCAACAACATTCATTTTATCTTTTCTGGTGGAAGTACCCGATCTATAAATGGATACCGTGCCGCTCCGCTTCTTTTTTCCAAGATGAGGCCGAACGAGGTCCCCCAACCACCAATCACACTTGCGGAAAATGTAACATCAGTAAGTATGAAGATGGATTTTCAAGGCAATATCCATGTCATTTGGATAGGCCTGAACGATCAGGAGGTTCATTACCTGAAGGTCGACGGGGCGACAGGGAAAACGCTTATCGAGACGATTATTGTTTCTAGTGACGATGGATTTGCCTCGTACACGCCGGCTCTGGACTTGGATTTACAAGGAAACGCCCATATTGTGTGGGATGACCGCAGGGATGGAATAGCGGAAATAATCGGCGAAATCTATTATACAAAACTGAATGGAACGGATGGTTCGACACTCATAAAAAATACTGCAATCACTGCAAATGATATGAAACCATCGGTAACTCCCTCCCTTGCCATTGACAGGGAAGGAAATGTGCACGTAGTGTGGACTGACTCCCGGGTGAGTGGATCTGAAATATTCTATGCGCAAATAGATGGAAAAACCGGCCAGAAGAAGATTGATGACCTCGCTATATCACCCCTTGACAGAAATACAAGCTATTCTCCCAGCATCGTGGTCGACCAAGAGGGGAATCCTTACATCGCGTGGAGAGACAACCGTGATCATCCCCCAAGAATCTATTTCAAGAAATTGAGGGGAAGTGATGGCTCAACCCTCATCAATCTCCAGCAGGTCTCCACTGGAGGCTCATCAAGCAGTATTTCGCTTCCGCTCATGGCTTTTGACCGTGATTCAAACGTCATCATTCTTTGGTACGATGATAGCTCGGGGACCACTGAGGCATATTACAGTGTTCTCAATAAGAACGATGGATCAATTATTAAGGATGACACGATCATTCCAGCACCGTCAGGCACCATGGCTCCTGTGCCGCCGGGAGATGCTGACTTCTTTGTCGATGAATCGTCAGTAATCCATCTGACAAGGATAACGAAAGTAAATAATCCCCGCATAGATGATGGTGCCAGAGATACTGAAGTGTTCTATCAACAAATCAATAGTGTGGATGGGCAATTAATTAATGATTCAAAGCTCGTGTATGGCTACAATCCCGTCTTCTTCCTCGGAACAGGGCGAATCTATGGCGTGACTGTATCCGATGCCTCATCGCTCATCAGCCGCTCACTTTTTTATGATAC
>JAGVFV010000173.1 GCA_020057445.1 archaeon
AAAAATGCGGCAATTTTAAAAAAAGGCCCGCACTATCAAGAAACATGCCGACACTCTCCATCTGCATCCCCACGTACAACAGAGGACAAGTGCTCAAGAGACTCCTTTCCAGCCTTGCGCAGGAAGACCTCTCTTCAGTGGAACTCTGCATCTCATCCAACGGGAGCACGGACAACACAAAGGAGATCGTCAACACATTCTCACAACAACATCCAGGCCTTGTCACCTTCCATGAATACCCCAAAAACACTGGCGCAGACCAGAATATCCTCAAAGTCATGACCATGGGAAAAGGGACATACATCTGGCTCCTCGCAGACGACGACAATGTGACAAAGGGAGCGATCAGGAAACTTGTCACCTTCCTCTCTTCGACCAACTACACATCCATCATCGTCAAACGAGAAGTCTACACCATCACAAACAAGAAAAAAAACATGTACTCGACAACCTTTTCCAAAGATGCACCCCGCATCACCCCAGTGCCTCGGGAACAGATCATCGCAGGGACAGGCCCTGACAACTACGCACTCTCCAGCCTCATCATCAAGACCGCAGCGTTAAAGCCGATCCTGAAAGAGAAGGCATTCATCAAGAAAGGAATCGGCACAAACTACATGCACCGTTTCCTCCATTCCCTCATCTTCCTCGAGAACCAGAAGGCAAAAAACATCGTCCTCAACGAACTCATCCTCTCCTCAGAACAGCCGAAATTCCAGCGGAGGATAGAGGACGAATTCAACCTCCAGGTCAAGAAAAGCAGAGTAAATCCCCTGCTTCGTACACACCCTGCATACAAGAAGAGCCCGATCGTGCTCAAAGGCACAACACTTCCCTGGAAAGACGCGACACACTTCTGCTCTGCGCTCCTTGCCATGAAAGCATTCAACGTCCTGAAGTACGGCGCGTATACAGAGACGCTTGGCCTCTTCTATAACAAGGCAGGATTCCTCAAAGGCACCTTACTCTCCGCAACATTTATCATCACCTCAATCATACCATCAATCATACTCAGGGAAGCATTCCACGCATTTGTCAAGATCAAGTACAAAAAAAACGCAAAGGCCGCCTGGCACAAGATAACGACCATGCATGACAACGAAGGAGGGAACGAACGCAGGTTCTACGATCCCATATGAACTATCTCATCATCGGAACCGGAAGCATAGGAAGCAGGCATGCGCAGAACATCGCCACACTCGACCCTGAAGCGAAAATAACACTCCTTCGAAGCTCAGACGAACACAATGAGTACGTGGAAAACCTCATCAAAGAATTACGCATCACCATCGTCCATCATGTCACAGACGCCATATCGCTCCTCCCCCAGGCAGTCGTCATCGCCAACCCGACACACCTGCATGTACAGACCGGCCTTGACATCCTACCCTATTGCAAAAATCTCTTCATCGAAAAACCCCTCTCGAACACGAACGTGAAGATAGAAGAACTCGCAAGGCTTGCCAAGGAAAAGCATGCACGCATCCTTGTCGGCTATAATCTCAGATTCCATCCTGTGATCAAGAAACTCAAAGAGATTGTCAGTTCTGAAAGCTTGGGAAAGCCGCTCTATGGATCAGCCAGGTCGTCTTCTTACCTCCCTGACTGGAGACCAGGACGGGATTACAAAGAGACCTACAGCGCAAAGAAAGACCAGGGAGGCGGAGTTGTCCTTGACCTCTCCCACGAGATCGACTATTGTTACCATCTCTTCGGCAAGCCGACAAAGGTGACTGCGATGATCCCTCCATCAAAGATCCTCGGGATCTCTTCCGAAGAATGCGCAGACATCCTCATCTGGGGAAAGATACTGCTCCATATTCATCTAGATTATGTGACCAAGAAAGCAGTGCGGACCTTTGATCTCACCTGTGAAAAAGGAATTGTCCATGCAGACCTGCTCACATCAGAGATCACCATCAGGCATAATGACGGGAAAGAAGAGGTCATCAGCCTTCCCTTTGACAAGAACCAGATGTACCTGGACGAGATGCAACACTTCATCAATGTCATCAAAGATGAAGAAGACTCCCTCATCCCTCTCAGCGAAGCGATAGACGTGCTGAAGATCTGCCTGGAAGCGAAGAAACAAAACTAAAAAAAAATCACTCCATCATACTCATACTGATCTTCTCTTTCCAGGAATCCTCTTCTGCCTTTGCCTTCATCTTGTTCATCCAGTACGAATACCTGGCATCTGCGATGAGCTGCGCAGTCTTGTTCATGCGCTCGCCATTCGCCTTCTCCAAGATCTTCTTGATCTTCTCCTTCATGAGTTCGCTCCATGCCTCATCCGCGAGCTCCTTGAGATAATCGCCTTTCTCCATATAGTCTTCACTTGAGTCACAACATCCGCTAGTCTCACTCCTACAACATTCGCTCTCTTTTCCACAATTTTCTCCCATAGTTACACCTCCAAGTGCGCTACTCAACAAAGAATTAACAATAGTTAACCTGACAGCATATATAAATGTTACGAAAGAGGGGTCGCATTGAAAGGTTCGCTTCGCTCACCGGGTAGCAGCTGCTCATCTCCTGGCCCATTCTCAGTTGGCACTGCGTCCCCGAGGGGGCATCCCCCCGC
>JAGVFV010000137.1 GCA_020057445.1 archaeon
CCGTTCTCTGAGCGTATGAGGACTTTTCTGGAAACGATGACATTATCATAGTAGGTCCCGTCGCGAACGATGATGGTGTCTCCGTTTTCTGCATAGTCGAACGCTTCGGAGATTGTCGAGAAATTATCAGGGATGTAGATTATTGGGTCGTGCCCGAGCGGAGGAAGAGGTGGCGTTGGAGAATATTCATAGTTTAAACTGGTCAGGCCAAAATAGTCTGTGTTTTGTCCGTCGATGATGATCGGATTGTCCCAGATAAAATCACCGTCGTCGTCATGATTATCCTCTCCAGGGTTAGTGCACAGATCATATTCGATATCGCACTCGCCCATGCAGGTGCTATTTTCGCCTATGCAGATATTCATGCAATCTGTCAGGCTTCCGTCACAGGCAAAAAGGCAGAGTGTCGTGTCATCGCTGCAGCCGGTGTCGCATATCGGTAAGGCGGCATCGCACCCGTCCTTGCAGCCCTGTTCGTCATCAGTGCAGCCGGTGTCGCAGGAATCTCTTGTCTCAGTGCAGGGGAGGGTGCAGCTGTCAAATGCGATATCGCATTGGTTTTCACATACGAGGTCACCATTGCATCCAGCAAAACAAGAATCTTTCTCTGTTTCGCATGTGCCAAAGCAAGAATCATAATCATTCCCGCATCCGGTCCTGCATCCGAGCCCGGTATCTTCACAATCAGTGAGACAGGTTCCGTGTGCATCACTGCAGCCGTCATGGCAGGGCGGTTCAGCATCATAGCATTCTTGTGCGCATATGCCATTTTCATTAAAACAATTTTCTTGGCAGGGACATGCATTATAGCAGGAATCCCGCTGGTCTTCGCAGTTGATCTCTCCTTCGCCTCCTCCTGTCTGGACATTCCAGAAGTTGCCGAGAAAATTGACAAAGTGATAGTCATACATATAATAATCGAGCAGGATTGCAGAATTCCATGAGCATGCGGAATTATTGGTCTGAACATCCGCAATATAATTTCCGTAGATATTATTGAGATAAATAAGGCAGCTATCTGTATCTTCGAGGGAGATGCCTATCTCATTCTCCCGTATATCATCATTTTTCAGGATTAAGCCGTCTGCATCTTTTGCATATATTCCGACAGAGGCATCCTTGATCGTGAATCCGTCGAAGGTCACATCGTGGGAGGTGATATTGATGACAGGGAAGGAATAATCCTGCCCGATGATGAAACATAATTCTGAGGGAAATGAAGGGCATGTCACAGCAATGGGAATGCTTATGTGGAGGTTTTCATGATATTCCCCTGACGACACATTGATGAGGTCCCCGCTTGAAGCGCTGTCTATTGCTCCTTGGATAGATGGAAAATCACCTGGTACCTGCCAGGTATCAGCGAAAACACCACATGTTAGGACAACGAGAACTATCAGGACGACAATGCCTTTTTTCAAATGAAATCCCCCCTTATGTACTGTTATTACTAGGAAGAGAATTGCGTATATAAATCTTCCTTTTCAAAATAGGATAATAACTGCCTGTTTCTTACTATTGCCTGCGGTTTCCAAGAATATATCTATCCGCACTTTCCGGCGATGCAGTCCTTGCCGTATGATGCCTTGCAGTTTACGTATTCGTATGCGCTTCCTTCAACGCAGAAGAATTCCTTGACAATGGCGTCATTGATGCAGACGTCATTCTCGCGGAAATGCTTTCCGTCCTTGAATCCCGAGACCATTCCTTCGGTTTGGAAGTCCTTGCCGTCGGTGTCTTTGCAGGAGTCTTCGGTCGATATGGCTGTGCGGTATGCCTGACCATCTGTCCCTTTTGGCACTGCCATCGGGTTTCGCACAGCAAGCGCAGTGATGCCGACGATGATGACGATCGCGACGATGCACGCGATGGAGAGCACGACTATTTTTTCAGTAGGATCTTTCATGACAACCACCTTTGCTCTCTCATGTTGGTTTTCATTTATAAAGTTTGCGAATGGAACTGCTCTGTCTATTTGAGCTTGAGGATATCCTTCACTCCTGAGACGAATGCGTCCACATCTTCTTCATTATTGTAGAAGTAGAGCGATGCGCGTAGCGACGTCTTTTTCTTCCTCGCGTTGAACCAGGAGTGCACGCAATGCGCTCCGCTCCTCACCATGACGTTCCTCTGGTCGAGCATGATTGCCGCCTCATGGCTGTCCATGCGGGAGAGGATGATGTTGAAGACGCAGCCGCGGAGTTTCGGGTCATTTGGCCCGATGAGTCCGATGTCGCCTCGGGAGATTTCCTGCTGCAAGGAGTCAGTGATGGTCGTGTTGAGGAGCAATTCCTGCTTTTCGATGGCAGCGTGGCCTATGGATGAAAGATAGTCGCATGCCGCCCCAAGCCCGATGATCCCTGCGTAATTCTGCAGTCCTCCTTCAAGCCTGTGCGGGAGCGTTTCTGGAGTGAAAGAGGTGTACGTGGAGTCGATGACCGTCTCTCCGCCGATACAAAGCGGCTGCAGCTTGTCCAGCATCTCTTTTTTTCCGTAGAGCACGCCGATCCCTGAAGGTCCGCACATCTTGTGCCCGGAGAAGGCGAGAAAGTCTGCGTCAAGGCTTCGCACGTCGATCTTATGATGGGGTATTGTCTGGCAGGCATCGAGGAGGACGATGATTCCTTCCTTATGCAGCCGTCTGATGATGTCTTTTGCAGGGATCGTCACCCCGTCGAGGTTTGCCGTCTGGCCAAAAGCGGCAAGGCGCACCTTTCCCTTATATTTTTTGAGGACAGTCTCAAGATGTTCCATGCTGAACGTGTTGTCATCATCGGTCTTGACAATGTCGTGGATGATGCCTTTCTTTGCGAGGACCTGCCAGGGCAGGAGGTTGGAGTTGTGCTCCTTGTCAAGGGTGAGGACGACATCCCCTTGCTTGAGGGGATAAGATGCTGCGACGAGATTGATGGATTCTGTCGCGTTCTTGGTGAAGATGATCTCTTCTGTCTTCCTTGCGTTGATGAACTTGCGGATCTTTTCGCGGGCATTCCCGACTTCTTCAGTGACCTTGTTTGCCCAGGCATGGTAGCTCCGTCCTGCGCAGGCAGGATATTTTATGTAGTACTCATTGCTCTTGTCGATGACCTGTTTCGGCCGAAGGCTCATGCATGCGGAATCCAGGTAGTGCACGGGCTTCTTGTTCCGAAGCGCCGCAAGCGATGGGAAGTCTAGCCGTATCTTTTCGACGTTCATGATGATGAAAGGGTGGATGGGATTAATAAAGGTTATGGAAGACAATGTGCTCCTTGCAGTATCTTTTCTCCATCAGGGGAGCAAATAGTGCTGGATTTTGGTACTCCACTGGCCTGCGGAATACTGTTGCTGGATGAGATAGAAGTGATCATGCGTCCCTGGCAATTTCGAGATGGACATCCCTCCTTTCAACCAATTTTCATCAGAGGGCAGGTCAGGTATCTTGAAGACAAGCTGCAGGTTTGTGAGATCGAAAATCAATGTCTGGTCCCAATCGGTCCCATCTCCATCCTTGACGTAATATGTATTTCCTAATGATGCAAAACCAGAATAGAATGGGCTTGCGATATATCTGTATGTGCCGAGCTGTCCCCGTCCGTAGAAATAGGTATTGTTCTTACCTGTGAGCATGACTCTTGTTCCTGTGGCGTCAAGCTGCATGAGTTCATTGTCTTGGAGAGTTTCGTCATAGTACTGCCTATATGATATGAGGCTGAAATTGGGGAGGGTATACAATCCAACATATCCATACTCCCCTGCCTGCATTTTTCCCGAGATGTAGATCTTGTCGTCTGTGATGAGGATGTCTTTGAGCTTGATGATCTCCGAGCTTACAGGATGCCTGATGAGGCGGGAAGTATACCCTGCAGGATTGTCCAGGGGGATTGAAAAGAGGAGGCCTGAGTTGTATCCTTCAGCGAAGATTATAGAGCCATATATCTCTATGTCATCGTAGTCAGCGGGGATAGATAGTATGGATCTCAATGCAAGATCGGATTTCGAAAAGACCTTGATGCTTCGTTCCAAAGTGCCGAAATCATACACGCTCAACGCGACGTAGGAACTGTTTGAGGAGACATCCATAATATCGGCAGTAGATTGGTATTTCAAGGAATAATCAGTCATGTCAAAGATGCGTAATTGGCTGTGCGCCGAGGTGATGCACCAAGGTTCGGCGATCGTCAACTCCGCGAAATCAGCATTGCTGCCGAGATTTGTTTCTGACAGGAGCTGCACACCCTGGCTGAAACTGATGTAGAAATCTGTCTGTATCGAGTTGCAGGAGAGGACGATGTCGCCCACTTCAGGATTTCGGATGCCGCTGATGATGATGTCGTCGTACACGAGAGAAAGATCGTATCCGGGAGAATGGCTGATGATCGAGATCTGGAGGGGGGAATCGATATCGCTTGCGTATGATGAGGTGTCGTGTAGGACGATGTCGTTCTCTTGAGGTGAGTCGAGGACGATATCAGCTATATACTGCCAGACCGCAGGGTCATCTACTGCATTGATGGCGAGATGGATGTCGTTCGATTCTATGCTGTTGCAGCTCAGCCTGAATTGTTTTGATCCGTTCCAGTTCGCAAGTGCGCTTTCCATGACGAGGTCATTATTCAGTAATTTCAAGACGACCTCTCCAAGGTCGTACCTGGCCTGGAAATTGAGAGCATTGTCGGGATCGCTTGCATAGGATTTTGCGTTAGCGACGATGACTGCATTTGCCGGGGTGTCTTCTTCGCATGATCCGTTCGGAACAGTTTGCCACATCAACGGATCATCGACCGCATTAACTGTAAGCGTGATATTGTCGGATTCGACATTGTTGCATGTGAGCCGGAAGGTCTTTTGGCCGTTCCAGTTCGGTGTCATGGAATATAGCACGAGATTATTGTTGACGATCTTGAGCACTGCGTCGCCGAGGTTATATTGTTCTTGGAACTGCAGAGGGCTGTCCGGATCGTGGGCATAGAATGTCACATTAGGGATGAGGACTGTTCCAGAAGATGCATCTTCATTGCATTGTGTGTCTTGGATGCTATCCCAGTTGGTCGGCTCATTTGATCCGCTTATGTTAAGATAGAATTTCTTGGCTTTAGTGTTTCCGATCACCTGGATAGAGTCAGAACCGATCCAATGTGCAGTGACAGAATTGAGTATGATATCTGGTCGAACATAATTCAAGGTGAAGTTCGGATTCGTGCTCAATATGCTGATACTTTTCGGGCTGTCGATATCGATGAGTCTTGATTCGATGTCAGTATACACTCTTGTTCCTGGAAGAGAGTTCTCAGGCATGTGCTGGGATTGCAGACCAAGCCAGTATGCTGGATCATCAACTGCGATGACATTCAGTGTGATGTCATTCGATTCGACGTTGTTGCATTTCAATCGGAAGGTCTTTTGGCCGTTCCAGTTCTCGGCAAGTGATGTCAATTTAAGGTCACTACCCACGATGTCTAGCACGCATTCTCCAAGGTCGTAGTGGGTCTGGAAAGCGAGAGGTGAGTCAGAATCATGTGCATAGGACCTGGCATTGAGGATAATCACTGTCCCTAGAGCAGAGTCTTCATCAATATTTGCGCTGGGGATGATATCCCATGCGGTGGGAGCATCAGACCCAACGATGGTGAGGTAAAACGTCTTTTCTAGGCCGTTTCCAGAGACATAGACCGAGTCGGCCCCGAACCAGTTCGTATCAACATTCCGTACCTTGACGTCAAGATTGTCGATGTATGCCTCGAAATGGGCGTTCGCCCTTATGATGGCAAGGGTTTTTGGCGAGTCAGGGTCGATGAGCCTGTCTGCGATGCGGCTGTAGATGACTGTCCCGTCGCTGCTGTTCTCAGGGATGCTCTGGGAAAGGAGGGGAAGCCATGAAGGAGCGTCATCGACTGCAGTGATATGCAGGGGGAATTTTCCTTCTCTGGAATTGACAAGGACGAGGACAGTGTCGATGCCGCTGTAATCTGCTGTCAGGTTTCTGATCTTAAGGTCGTTGCTGTCGAAGTATGCTTGGAATGTGCTGTTGGGCTGTATCTGGAAGTGTAGCTCTTCTGTTCCGTCATTCTTGACCTTTGTCTTCAAGCCAGGATATATTGTTGTCCCGTTCGGGCTGTCTTCTGGTATACTCTGTTCAGACAGTTCCATCCAATAGGGAACAGAAGAAAGAGGGTCCGGTTCGGTAGTGTCTTTCTCGCAGGCAGTGCCAAGAATTCCGACAGCAAGAATGCCTATCGTGCCATTCCGCAGCGTCCTTGCACATCTTTGGACAATGCTCTCAAGAGAGACGCCCATAATGACCCCTCATGCAGGTGATGGAAATGGAGTTTGGCTTATAAATATTATGAGTAGCATTGGATACGTTCCCGTCAAAAAGGTGGCTTGTGGTAAGAAACCTGGGTTGGCATTATATGCAGATTCATTCAAGTATGCGAATCTCTCCGTTCGCTTCGATGAGCTCTCCGAGGCGCAAGAGGTCTGCGACTGATTCTTCGTCAAAATGGGTGATGAGGTCTATCGAGTCCACGCTTCCTCGGACTCGCACGTATTCGATGATCGCCTGGTAGAGCTCGTCCTTGCTTTCCTTCTCTCCTTGTTTTTTTGCGGTCTTCTTGATCGCTTTCTTCTTGTCTTCTTTTATCTTCTTGGTCATGACGGTTGGCTCTTTCTTTTTTCCCTGTTCTTCCACTGCGTTGATGTGTTTGCAGATGCCGTCTATCTTTCGCATGCGGAAGAGGTATTCAGGGCAGGAGCAGGTCTTCTTGACAGGATCGACAAAATACCATGTTCCCGGATGGGATTCTGACTCGACCTTGTACTTGGTTTTGAGCTTGATGATGCGCATGCCCCTATTATGGTGTTCCTGGAATAAAAATGTTTTCTTTCAATATCTTTATAAACATCTTCGAGATTTCAGTCTTGAGGTGGTCATTATGGCAGTCACTCATATAACAGCTGATAATTTCGGGAAGGAAGTGAAAGAGGCAAAGATGCCCTGCATCGTGGACTTCTGGGCAGAGTGGTGCGGACCTTGCCGCATGATGGCCCCTGTCTTTGAGAAGCTCTCAGGCGAGTATGAAGGAAAGCTCAAGTTCTGCAAGGTAGACACAGAGTCTGAACAGGATCTTGCCCAGGCGTTTGACATCACAGGCATCCCCTGTCTCATCATCATGAAGCATGGCACTGAAGTGGACAGGATCGTCGGATTCGCCCCAGAGCCGGTGATGAAGGCAAAGATCGATGCTATTCTGGCAAAGGTCAAGAAATAAGGGATTTCGGCGCAGGCAGAATTGCATTCTTGCTCAAAGGAGCGGGATCATTCATTCACAAGCCAGCTCCTGAAGTTGTGCATGAATTTCTCCTCTGGCTTTAGCTCTGACTGGATCGCTGCCTTCACGACATCAATATGGTCTTCATATGTCTTCGCGATGCGGGCGAGCAGCTGGGAGGCGTCCTTGATCATTTCAAGTTTGTTGTTGTAGACATGAAGTTGTTTGTCCAAGTCGACTAGCTCGCTTCTGACATGTTCCAGAAAAGTCTCATCGTTTTCTTGCCTTCTATCCTCTTTGATATATTGCTGCAGCCGTCCTGCCTTATTCGGGAGGTCGTTCCTCATGAGCTCTTCCTTCAACTCATTGAAATGGGCTGTCAGCACACCGCAGGTTTCAGGCAGTTTCCTCATATTGAGGAGAGTATCCTGGCTGTCCTTTTCTTCTTGTGAGAGTGTTCGGGAAAAGGTATCGAATAGGGTGTGCTGCCGAAATGAGGAGAGGATATTCTTGTCCTGTGACAGGTGGAGGGTGATATTTTCTATGTGTTTTTCGAATCCGATCACGCGCTCTATGAGCGTCAAAAGGAATTCTTGGAGATGGTTCTTGTGAAATGAATCGAGCCCCTTTTCATCGTGTATGGTCTTGATTGACGACTCCAGACGAACGCTCATCTGGGAGAACTCCTTCTGGTAATAGGCGACACCGTGCTTGTGGAAGAGGACCACGACCCCTTCACAAGATCGCTGTTTTAAAAAGTTTGCGCTTATCAGGAGAATGGCGTGGTTTCACCAATCATGGCGGTGTCACTTTGTAGATATAGAGATCGTTCCCTTCAGCGATATAGAACTTGTCGGAGAAGAATCCGACAGCATCCTTTGTAGCATGCAGGTTGAGAGGACATGGAATAGTCGTTCCTGTTTCTAGGTCGTAAAAATAGGTCTGGTTATTCCATTTCCTGACGTAGAGCACTGATGGTCCTGCAGTTATGAATTCAATTGCCCAGTCCATTGTCTTCTGCCACTGAAGGGTCGCATTCTGCACATTGATGACATTGATATCGAATCCTGAGAACCATGCTGCGTATTGCCCTGACCCGCAGACCATGCGCTGGCTTTCTGTTGATCCTTCTTTTGTCTGTGACAGGGCGATGGAGAAATCCGACGTGTTGTATGTGTCGACTATTGTCTGTTCGGCCGGATACCAGCAATTCCGCGGATGGACAAGACGGCCAAGGGATGCATAGGAGGAGGATGTCTGCAGCGTGTAGGACAGATGATGTTGCCTCTGCAGGTCCATGCTTGATGGATCATAGACTGCGATGCGCTGGTCGAACATCACGAACAATTGGTTCGATGCTGTCGCAATACCTCTGATGAATTCTCCGAAATCGAAATAGTCAATGTCGTTGAAAGTTCTCCGGTCTAACCGGTGGAGGTTGCCACTATAGATGTTTATCGCATAGAGGTATTGTCCATTGTCATGTAAAAAGATGTACTGATTGTCAATGGTATACGACTCTCTGACCGAAAAATCAGGATTGTAGATCCTGTCGTAGCCATTATAGCCTTGGAGGGCGATCATGTTCTCATTCATGAAGATGCTCCAGATGTCGACGTCCCCGTAGCTGTCGCGGAGAGCATCATGGAACAGGAGGGAGAGGAATGGCGCGTTCACCGTGAGGTCGAGCGTTGCAGGGACTGTATTGCAGGTCAGCGATATGTGCTCGAGTCCAGAATATCCTTCAGGCACATTGCTGATGACAAGATTGCCTTCTTGGATGTGCAAGGTGTACGGGTAGGTTCCGGTGACTGCAAACTGGAGCGGGCTATCGATGTCAGCTGCATATGAAGCGAGGTCGGCGAGGGCGACTATCCCATCAGGGGGATTATTTGGGATGTGGCAATCGGGAAGTGTTCCCCACTGCGCCGGATCATCCACAGGAGTGACGGTGAAAGAGAATTGTCCTGAAGACACGTTGTTTGCTGTCAAGGTGACTGATTTTGTCCCGTTCCAATTCGACTGCAGATAGTCGAGGATGAGATCGCCGTCCTGTATCTTCAGTGTCGCTTCGCCAAGCTGGTAGGTGTCTTGGATGGTGACCGGCGTGTCAGGGTCGTAGGCATAGCTAGAGACATTTTCAAGGAGGGTCGTTCCTCTGTTTGCGTCTTCATTGCAAGAAATGCCTGGCACTGTGGACCATTGCAGAGGCGCATCATCGCCAGAGACAGTGAGGAGAAATCCTTTGCGAAGGCCATTTCCATTGACAAAGACAGAGTCCTGTCCGAAATAGTTCCTTTCGAGGTTCTTGATGCGCAGGTCTGGTTTCTGGTAATATGCCTCGAAGTGGCTGTATGTCCCGTCGACTATGATGATCTTTGGTGAGTCTGGGTCGTAGAGCCGTGATTCGATGTTCGGAAATATGATTGTTCCGTCTCCTGAGTTTTCTGCGATGGACTGCGCCTGTAGGGAAAGCCAGTGTGGCGGATCATCGACATTGGTGATGGAGAGGATGAATGCTGTCATCTTTTCGTTTGCGTAGACTTTGACCGTGTCATCACCTGCATAATCATGCAGCAATGACTTGATCTTAAGGTCTTTTCCGTCAAAGTAGGTCTGGAAGTGATCGGTGGGTACGGAGGAGAAGGTGATTGTCCCTGGATAGGATGCCTTGTCTTTGAGGTTAACATAGATGACTGTCCCATCCTCGCTGTCTTCCTGTATGGTCTGGTTTGCGAGCTGTTGCCATACAGGGACGCTCGATATGGGATCCTGCGTCGGTGGGTCTTTTGAGCAGGAGAGGAGATATAGTCCCATGCCTATGAGCGCCCCGCTTCTGGCTGATCTTACGATGCGTTCAAGCAATACGTCACACCCCTTTCTGTACGCGCAGATACAGCCTGCCAAACGTCCTTTGTTCTGCGACATTATCGTTGGATTTCATGTATAGGTATTCACCGAGATCGGAAGAGCGTCG
>JAGVFV010000123.1 GCA_020057445.1 archaeon
CCCCCTGAACAATAATGAGAGCTTAGCAAGCTTTGCAGAGCATTCATCGATGCCCTTTTGCACCTCAACAAGATCTGACCTGACCACTTTCGCATTCCGAAACAAGAATGACTTGTCCGCGTTCATGTCCTCATCACGGTCGATGATCGACGAAAACACCTTTGTCGACTCGTCCTCAAGCATGAGGATCTTTGTGGCAAGCTTCTGCACATATCCTTGCATCTCCGACAGCTCATCCTGGCTCAACATGATCCTCATCATACTTCCTGCTCTTTAAATATTTATGTGAAATTTCGCGAAATTTCTCATCCTAAAAAACTCGGGATTCAGCGAGAGGCGCAAAACGCTTTAGCTCGAGCTGCTCAGGAATCTAAGAAGATTTCTGGCACAATAAACCCTAAAGGATTAATTGTGTCCTCGAGCAGCGAGTTTTTGTTATCTCCATTAGTAAATCGTAACGAAACATTTTTATACAATCTCCCTTGAAATACTCGTATTTCGAAGGAAAAAAGGGGTGAACAGTAGTGGATGATATCGATATAGAGCCTCCTGAAGCGCCAGTCCTGCAAGATGCTCCAGATGAAATCCCTCTGCCCCCTCCAAGCCTCCAAAAAAAGAAAGGATTCTTCGGCAAGCTCTTTGAGAAAAAAGCAAAGACGCAAACCACAAATTCCCCTCCTGTTGAGCAGATGCCTCCACCGCCAGCTCCTGTTGAGCAGATGCCTCCACCGTCCCTTGCAGACCCTCCATCCGGACTTCCCACTTTTGACCAGATGGCAACTCCTGAACCTCCTGAACCAGGGTCACAAGAAGAACTCCTCCCCCTGCCAGACCTTGATAATTTTTATCACGAGCATGCAGAGGAGCTTGAACAATTGAAAAAAAAGCTCGGGGACGAATTCGTCGTCCCACCTGAAGATCAAGACCAAATCACGATCGAGCTTGACGAGAAACCGACCATCGGGCAGATGCTCAAGAAAAAACCAGCGCAAGAACCTATGATCATAGAACTGGAAACGCCTGAGGAAAAAAACACGTTCCTGCAAGACGAGCAGCCAAGGCAAGCTTCATCACCATCTTCCTCATTCCTCTCCTCATCTCCCGCACGTCCTTCAATCCTGCCTGCTTCGTCATCATCTGCACGTTCTTCCCTGTCTTCATCATCTCCGCCACCTGCTCCGCCACGTCCTTCTTCAACCCTTCTCGGCATGAAAGGCAGGGTCGAGAAGCGGAAGGTGACTATCGACGCCATCGCGACAGAACCGGATCCTTTCGCCGCATTCAAGGAACAGGAAAAGATGCTCGCGACGACACCAGAGCTTCCTGACCCGCTTCCTGTAGGACGCTATCTCAGCGACGACGAGATCCGCCAGGTCATCTCAGGGCTTGAGAAAGGAAGCTACGCGACCTACAGCAAGACAATCGCTTCCTACCTGGACTCATTAGAAGCAGAACTTGCCGAGATCGTCAAGTCCCCTTATGCAAAGGGAAAGGCAAAAAAACCAGGGACAGCAAACTCCACTCTCTTCTTCAAGCTCCACAAGGCAGCAAACACAGGCGAACTCATCAAGCTCCTCAAGACCATAGAATTCATCTACAAGGTCGACCTCAACACCCTCGCCATCAGGAACGGAAAAGACATCGAGGAATGGCTGACGAAGTTTATCGAAGCTGAACGCGCAAAAGAAGACCGTGACTTCCTCGAAAAACAGCTCACCTATTCATTTGATTCTGCCTTCAAGGAGTTCAAGAGAAGCGTCGAGCGTGAAAAGCACGAGCTTGACTTCCTTTACGCAAGGCTCTTGAAAGAGAAAGAGGCGATAGAGACCCATAAGAAAGAGCTCACGAGCCACCGCGAGAACCTTGTCCGCGACAAGGAGAACCATGATTCTCTCGTCGACGCGAAAGTCGCTGCAGTCCAGGCAGAATTTGCGAGAAAAGAGCTTGGCATGCGAAAGGAATACGAAGCAAGATTCCAGAAGCTCGAAAAGACAAAAGAAGAATTCGAGCGTCTCAAGAAGAGGCAGGACCTTGACATCTATTCAGAACTGCAAAAAGTCGAAAAGCTGAAGACCACTGCAGAGGGCGAAGCATTCACACTTGAAGAAGACAAGTCGCAATTCGAAAAAGACAGGAAGGCTTTTCGCCTCGAGCAGAAAAACACGATTGATACGGCAAAGAAGCAGCTTGTGGAGATGCGCGAAGAAGAAAAAGACCTTCGCAAAGCGATCATCGACGAGCGCACACGGCTCGAGAAGCTGCAGAAAGACTTTGACGAACGGGTAAAGAGGCAGTACTTCACCATGTCCAACAACCTTGGCAAGGAAAAAGGCGCATTCCAAGAATTCCGAAATGCAGAACTTGACAAGCTCACCCTCATCCGACAGGCACTCGAAAAAGAAAAGACAGACATCACCGCAATCAAGAATGAGCTCACCCGCCAGGAAGAGCGCATCAAGGCGATCATCAACGAGCAAAAGGCGCAAGTGAGAGAAGATCTCGACGAGATGAGAAAGATCGACATGAACCTCGAACAGGTCGAAGTGAACATACGAAACCAAAAAGAAGTCCTCGAACACGAAGGATTCCAGAAATACATCCAGGCAAAACTCCAGGAAGTCAACCCGGGAAGCCTCGACCATGTCGAACTTGCGCACACAGTCGTCGAAGAGCACGAATTTGAAAAGGCGCTCTACAAGGACTTATCCGACCTCATCGATGAATGCAAACAGCTCCTCGCAGAAGACAAGCTCGCAGAGGCGAAGATTCTCTACAACACCATCAGGCAGAGATACGCAAGCTCAGACCTGACAAAGAACGAGAAGTCACTCCTCCACAACCAGATCCGCGAGCTCTATGACGACATTCATTTGCATGATCTCTAATTTCTGACAGCACTGAAGAGGCACTCACATCGAAATGTTTTCCCGTTTTCCTGCCGTTCAGCCAAAAAAAATTGATTGCTCGATACTCGGGTCCATACAAAGTAACGCTCGGCGTTACTTGTACACGCAAACCCACAGGTTTGCGTTGTACCCCGCCGCTCTCCTTGAGCTAGGCTCAAGGGGGAACTTTGAACTTTGTTCAAAGGCAAAAAAACCGGAGTTTTGCGAACAACTTGGTTGTGATAGCTGCGGCTGGGATTGTTCATTTTCATAAGGATTACACCTGCGCTGTATTCTCTTTTTTCGATCTCGCTGGGATTAAGCTAATTTTACCATATTTTACCGGGATTCCCGGTATAAATAGTAATATTGTATTTGTTTAGCGCCTTCGAAATTCTCGATGGTATAATTACGAGCGCTGCGTCCCCCTGCAACGCGCTGGATTCTTAACGAGAAAAGATTTCGACCTTTTGGGTGCTAATCAAATACAGATACGATAACGTATTGGACTCATTTCTTTATCCATTCCCTGGTGATCCACTTCTTCATCAGCGCCTCTTCAAGGTCAATCTCAAGGATGGTCGAGATCACGAATGCCAATCCGACCACATCAGACAATTCCTTAGCCATCTCTTTCTTGGACTCGTCAGGAGACAGATATTTTTCCGGCCTGCACTTCCTCTTATGGACGATGTACGACTGCACGAACTCGCCAAGCTCCTCATTGAGCTTCAACATCAGATAGTCATCAGTGACATGAATCTTATCCCTTTCTGCATTGGAAAGGAACCTTTTTGCGATCTGGTCCTGTAATTCCTTCAGTTCCATTTTTATTCCTCTATACTATTCTCTGGAATAGTGACGCGTCGCTTGACGCAAGAAAACCAAACAGGCTTCTCGCGAACCCTAATCCGTAGATTTCCTCATCTCAGTCCTCATCCTTCCTTGAGGGGGAAGGCGCTTGACCTTCATGGGGATGACTCCCGCGGCATATTCCTTCTTCGCGATCTCGATAGGATTGAAGCTGATATCTTCCAGGTCCTTCTGACTAAGCTTGACCAGGATCGGCGCACCCATCGATATCTGCAAGGCACGGCTGCCGATGATCCTCGTCTTCTCGTACTTGGTATGCTCATCCTCGGACAGTTCGATCTTTTTCATCTTCATCCTCCGATGTGGCGGCGCAATTCCTCGCTCTTTGCAGTGGCGAGATCGATCATCCGCTCGATATCACCAATAGTGCATGGCTCGTTTCCGCCCTTTTGCATCGCGCAAATCTTCCCGTCAGCAGTGACAGACACGGTGAGCCGCGAATCCATCGCTTTTTCCTCTGCCTCTGTCGGATCGACGATGAAATTGCTGCCGATCTTCACGACAGTCGCTGTGACCGGAAAATTCTTCAGGGGAAGAGGCTTCTTTGTCTTCTTCTTGTAATCGACAATATTATCCTTCATTTCAGGGAATGTGGCAGACTTCAACGCGATGATCGCTGCAAGAGAGCCTATGTCTATCAGGTTCCCGTCAGTATTGATAGGGCAGATGTCGACCATGACCATCCATACCTTCTCGCCTTTCGTGATGCAGAGCGCTTTTGTGTCGATGACCTTGCTCTCCCTGATGCCACGGTCGATCACGCGGGCGACCTCGATGGACTCGATGCTTGGCGGTCCTGACTCGAAATCAGGATTGCTGAGAGGCAAGAGTTCTGCCCCGACCATCAGGACACCATCGTCAGGAGTGTCGCCGAACGGAGTTCCGACAGAAAGCTTCACTCCCACGATGACTTCAGTCATCCCGCACTTTATGCGACAGCTTCCTTCTGCAGTCTCGATGACGTTTGCCTCGATCTCGATATTCCTCAAGTCCTCAAGGCCCCTGCCATCAAGCCGGATACCGCTTTTAAGGCATTCGCTGATATGTTCTTTGAGTTCTTCATTCATTGTTATCACCGTGATTGTCGAATTTTTCCTTCAATGCCTTTCTCTGGATCTCTGCGATCCTCTGCAGCACTGGCTTTCCAAGCGCGATCGCCTTCAAGAGGTTCTCCTTCGTTATCTTCCCGTCCATCTGGAGAAGGGTGATCTCGCCAGTGGAAGGGATCATCGCTAAGGGGATGTCTGCGACATCACCTTCTTCATGCGCCTCTTCCTCGTAATCCAAGTCTACAACGAGCAGGTCCTCGACCTGGCCGACACTGACAGCAGCGACCATATCCTTCATGCGGATTCCCGCATCAGCTAGGGCTATTGCAGCAGCGCAGATTCCTGCGCACCTGCTTCCCGCGTCTGTCTGTGGAAGCTCGATGAACACGTCCACGACAGCGTACGGATAATCATCAAGATCAACGACAGGAAGGAGCGCCTTCTCTGTGACCATGGAAATCTCCTTTGACCTCCTGTTTGGCCCTGGCCTCACCCGCTCGCCCATGCCTGAGAACGGCATCATGTTGTAATTGCAGCGAAGCACTCCACGCCTTGCGTCCTGCATGAACTTGGGATGCATCTCCCGAGGTCCGTACACGGCAGCATAAGCAGCAGTCTTCCCGATGCTAAAGTACGCAGAGCCATCAGCTTTCTTGATGACACCTGCCTTTGCAATAATCGGACGCGTCTCGTCGACCGCCCTGTTATCATGTCTTTTCTTGTAAGCCATCATTATCACCTTTCTTCTTCAGGCTGATCTGGTTCAGCCTCTATCTTTATTCCGAGCGTCTGCTCAAGATGCGACTTGATCCTTTCTGTCAGTCCCGGAAGGTGGCTTTCGCTCTCGATCTTGTGTATGGTGTCGACTGCGAGGATTTCCGACTTTGGCTCTCCCTGCACCCAGACAAGCCCGTTCTGGCCGACGATGATCTTGCAGCCTGTCGCTTTCTTGAGCATGCTCACCATCGAGCCCTTCTTCCCGATGATACGGGGGACCTTATGTGTGTTGACCTTGATGATCTGGCCTCCCTTCAACTTTCTCAGGCCAGGGCCCTTTGCCGTCAGGTCGACGAGATTCTGGCTCGTCACCTTGATGATCTCGAGCACCGCATGATCGTCCAGGGCATAATACTTCGACAGGTTCGCATTCTTCGGGATGAAGTCGAAGCTTCCCTCCTTCATGGAAAGGAGAGACGTATAAGGCGAGTTGATCTCAAAGCGCCAGCCCATCATGGTGATGTCCATGACGCGTCCGATGACGATGTCATTCTTCTTCGGAAGATACCTTCCGCTGAGAGGGATGGTCTTCAAGACCTTGCCGTCGACGACAAGAAGCCCGAGCTGATTTGCCAATATCTTTTCTTCATGCCTGTACGTGCCATTGCTCGGCAGAAAATCCAAGCCTTCAGCAAGGACTTCGCCAGGCACGACGACACTTCGTTCTTTCACAAGTAATCCCATAGTTTCACCTATTTCACTTTTATGTCGACTGATCCATGCGTCTTTCCATTGACATCATCAAAGAAGTCAGTCTGGAGGCCAGCAGGGATCTCGACAACGATCCTTGCGGAACCATCATCAAGCCAGTCTTCATTTTTTATCTTACCGTAATTTTTTATTGTCCCATACATCTTTGCCGCATAATTTGCAGGGATGTGCAAGATGATCTCCTTCACATCCAGCCTGAGCGGCAGGATGGGACGCAGCTCCTTGATGACCTCATGCAACTGGTCTTCAGCAGACTTGTTCTCGTCAATCTTCACCTTCGCCTCGATGATCGCATTCTCGATGCGGATCGCAGGATGCGGAAGGCCTGTTCGGGCATCGATCGCATTGATCCTGATGAGCTCCACTATCCTCTTCCTCTTCTCCTCGCGCTTCTTCTCGCGATGCTCGGAAGTGACCTGGATCTGCCCTTCA
>JAGVFV010000058.1 GCA_020057445.1 archaeon
TGGATATACGAGTCTTCAGTTACAACTGCATCTTCCAAAAGCAATCCATTTCTGTACATGAGTTCGCCCCCAACAGGGAAACTAGTATACTATAATGTATGTGGATATATTTAAACCTTTCGATTTTGGATATTCCTTACCGTGTCATCAGAAAACGGGGCTGGAGCTTGTATAACTCGAGTTTTCAGCATTTCTGAACATTGATATGGCGAACACGTCTCATTCGCAGTATGTGCCAAGAAAACAAGCTGCAAATGCAAGAGGACAGCTAGACCAAAGATTTAAATAAACCCCCAGGTTGATTTCTTCATGGCCGAAAAAGAAGAATCACGTTCAGTGATAGCCTCGCGTGTGCAGTCTCCCTCATCCATCAACACGTACAGGCAGTGCCCGAGAAAATACTATTATAACTACATCGCAGGCCTTCCGACAAAGAAAAGCATCGCCCTCATCAAGGGAAGCATCATCCACGAGGTTCTCGAGGATTTTTTCGACATCAACCCGGCGCATCTTGGAGACGACTGCAAGGATTACCTTCGCAAAGAGATCATGCGCCTCTTCATGGCAAAATGGAAACAGAGCCAGGGAGACATAGACTCTATCTGCACGCCTGACAAGGCAGTGCACGCGAGCGACTGCATGCTCATGCTCTCCAACTGGACAGAATGGTTCCTCAAGAGGATCGATGCCAAGGTACGCACCGGAAAAACAGCAGCTGACGCATTTAGGCAACTCACCCCTGTCCGCGAGCAGGAATACATCTCTCCAGAAGACAGTGTCCGTGGATTCATCGACGCGATCGAGGAAGAAGACGGACGCATCCGCCTCATAGACTACAAGACATCGTCAAGAGATGAGATTACAGAAGAATACCTGCTCCAGCTCTCCATCTACGCGCTCCTCTATAGGGTCCGCCACGGCAAGCTCCCTGA
Source organism: archaeon (assembly GCA_020057445.1). Lineage (GTDB taxonomy): Archaea > Nanobdellota > Nanobdellia > Woesearchaeales > JAHJEM01 > JAHJEM01. The sequence goes on from JAGVFV010000058.1 coordinate 933, forward strand.
CGTCGTCGGCCTGCATTTCCTGCGCCATGGTGAAAAAGAGATCGAAGCGACAGAGTCCATGGTCGAATACGCAAGGCGGGAGATCCATGGAGTGCACAAGAAGACCCTCACCACAGACAAGAAGGATTATGTGAAAAAGATCGGACCGCTCTGCAAATGGTCGAGCGGCCAATGCGATTTTTATGATACGTGCGTGAAAGATTAAGTCGTCTATGGCTTTTCCCGCAAATACTGTTCGTTCTTGACAGCCTGATCATATAAACCGTCCAGGTCAAAGCAGCCCCACTCCGGGCACAGCTCGACAAAGATGACCCTGTCCATCTCGTCCAGTTCGGCCTTGTGAGCCTTTATTCTTCCTTCTATCTTCTTTGCTTCTCCTGCATTTCCTTCCCGCATATACCATTTATGCAATGTCGACAGCCAGTATGTCGTGCTCTCTGCGCTCGCGGACATGGATGAGAGCCTGTCTGCCAGCTGACGAAGCTCGCGGTCGACATCCTCTTTCGACGCGACTCTCGTCTTTGCGGGAAGGCTCTTTCGCTCAAGGTTGGCAAATCCGAGCTCGAACTCGATAGCCTTGAGCAGGAAATGCATCTCATCAAGGACCATGAACGAGGTGGTGAACTGCCCTTTCTTGTAGAGGGTGTGCAATTCGTTGAAACGCAGGCGATAAGCCTTGTCAAGCGTGACGACTCTGTTTTCATGATAGCGTTTCCTTTCTTCTTCAACCGCGTCGTGCAGTTGGCACCAGCGGGACAGTCTCTCCTCGTTTTCTTCCAAAAGCCCAATCTGTCGGACATAGGTGATGAAATTCTCATCAGGCATGTTGGTGGATGGCTCTCGCCATGCGAATGCCTCTTCTTTCCAGAGGACAGGTTGGACATCCGTCCGGGTTGCGATATTTTGTCCAAGAAGGAAATTATCCATCTCTTTCTCCACACGCAAGTCATTCTCCTGCTCTTTCATCCAGTCGATATATCTTTCGATCACAGCGTTGACATCCCTTAATTTTTTCATGACATCCTTGCTCTCAACATATCTTTCCTGCTTTTCCAGCAGTGCATAATCCCTCTCGTAGACCTTAACCTGCATCTGGATCTTGAATCCATAGAGCACTTCAGGGGTGATGAGATCCTTTGCAGGCGCCTGTATGTTTGTCTTCTTCAGCCAGACCATGATCCCTGCCTCATATGCCTGCGGGAACGAAGGATAGGGACTGATCGGCTTGCCTTTTTTTGCACACTTGAATTCTGTGATCTCTTCAGGGTCTTTTCTTTTGAAGATATTCTTGATGATGCTCTCGAGGCTCTCCTCACCCTTGTCTTTGCCCATCTGCCTGAGTAATGATTGGTGATTATTATACCTTATGTTATTTATTTTCAATATAGAAAATAAATATATCAAAAAAAGAGAAAAATATCCGCTGCGAAATTAGGCAAGAGAAGGGGGAGGCCGCATGATGCGTGTCCTTGCTGCATGCCTCCCCCTTCGCTGTCGTGAACTGGTGCACTACTGCATCTGGCGCTAATGCACTCGGCTATGCGGATCCTTCTTCACCGTGATCTTCTTCGTCTTCGCCGCCTTCTTCGTCCCCCCGACCTCCTCATGCACCTCAGGCAGCCCGTCGCTGTTGTCATCCGCCTGCCCTGTGCCGTTGCCGTCCATCCCCGCCTCGCCATTACCGTTAGCCCGTCCACGACTGCGCCAATGCTTGCCCTTCATGAAGAACTCCTTTCCCTGAGGTCTTCGTGGTTTTTTGCTTGTCTTCTTGTCTCTTCAACAAGGAGATGCAGCCGCCTGAACTGTTCAGCAGGAGACAACTGCCTTTCTTGCCGGAGCACCAACCGATCCGTTGCAATGTTCAACACCCGCAACTGCTCTGCCGTCTGCGTATCCATCAATCCCCCTAAAAAAGAAGAGGGCGGTTACCAGGAAACCGCAATTCTCTCCGGCCGAGGCAATAGAAAGAAGATATGCGCGCTTCACCAGTGCCGCCCCCTTCATTTCCTACTGCTTCAACGCCTTGATCACACCCACGACGAACTCAGACCGATGGTACACCTGCTGGCAGTTCGTGCATTCGAACCTGACCTTGTACGGTTCCTCCTTCCTTTCATGGGGATACAGCGCACCACATCGCTCGCATGAGACGTTCCCGAATACCTTCTGCTTTTGGCCAGACTTCTTGGGGTCAGACATCCTGTCGACCAATCGGCACCTCCGAAAAAGTGGTAGAGACTGCTTTGTAAAAACCAGTCGTGAAAAATGTCGCGCCTGCCTGCAGGGATAAAAACCTGCTTAAAGTCATGCGATTTCTTGCTGTAAGCAGGCGCGACTCGTTGGAGAACGTTGGAGTTACTCGTGTTGTAGACCTACGTTGTCAGGACTGCGTCGCGCTACCGCGTCTCAGGCCTCTTGATCCCGAGAGAGTCCATGCGGTCCTTCAGGCCCCTGAGCGCGTTCTGAACGCGGCTGTCGTTGAAGATCTCGCCAAAGGCGCCAAGACCCTTCTCCTTGAGGAGTTCGGAAACCACTCCTCCCAGAGCAGGAGGAAGATTCTCGCACGCCTTCGCGAGCAGGTTCGAGTCACCGAGAGCCATGATGGACGCGACGAGTTCAGGCTGCATCGCCTTGAATGCCTTCTCACGGGCTTCTGCATCAGCGCCGATCAGCGACACTTGCAGCTCTGTGAGATTCTTCTCGAACTCGGCGATGACGTCGTTCTTCGCCTCGAGCGCATCAGCCTCGACCTGTCCTTTGCTCCGGATCCGCTCCACTTCAGCCTCGGAGTCGGCGAGGAGCCGGGCACGGTTCTGGCTTGCCTCAAGGTCCAGCACTGCCTGCTTGTTCGTCGCGACCACGTTCGCAAGCTCGTTCCTGATCCGCTCAGCCTCAGTGGAGCGCTCCCTTCCCACATTGAGCCGGTGCGTCTCTACCTCATTCTCGCGGTCGATCGCCTTCTTCTCGTACGTGACGAGGTGGTCCTTGATCTCATCGAGAGCGACAGTCGCCTCCTTGACCGCTCCCTCAGTGGTGAGCTCGAGGTTCGCGGTCACGACACGCCTCTGGCCCTCGATCGTCGCCTTCTTGATCTCAGGATCGAGGATCACCGGGTCATCGAGCATGACCTCGGTCACGTGGAAGTTGTTCTCCATCTTGAGCCCCGGCCTCCCCTGCCCCTCGACACGCACCCCGAGGATGGTGTCGCGGACAAAGTCAGCCATGCGGTCCTTGATGTCGACGAACTTCTTCTGGTGGGTGACGCCCCGCATCTTCGAGCGCACGAAGTCCACGAGCTCGCCGACATAGTCTACCTTGAGCCACCACTTCATCCGCTCGTCGTCGGTCTCGCCGGTGAACGAGCCCTTGAAGCGAAGCGTGATCTCGTAGTCCACGTTGTCCGCTGTCGTGATCGTGAACCTGTCAGAGACGAGGTTGTCCGCGACCTTCAGGATGACGGTCTCGACAGGAGGCTTCGACCTCTTCGGAGTCCCTGCGGAAAGCGTCAGCGTCACCGGGCTCTCGTCGAACTCGAGCAGCTCCCGCTTCCAGCCAAGGACGATCCGTGGCTTGTCGCCGCCTGTCACGAGCATGGCCTCGTTCGGCTGCACCGGGATGCAGGTCGCCCAGTCAAGGTCAGTCATCTGGCCGTCAGGGACGCGCGGCTTCCTCTCGGTCGCGGCGATCCAGAGGTTCCACTCGTGGCTCTTCAGCCGACGGAAGACCTGCTCCTCCTTGCGCGGGTCAGGGATATACAGGGTCTCGCCCTTTTCGAGCTTGACCTTGCCGGTGTTGAGGTTCCTGATGTAGATCGCCGACTTCTGGTCCACCCGGATGCCCTCGACGAAGATGCCCTGATGGTCGTTTCCCATGTGGGGGGTTCGCGTCTTCGGGTGGCAGATGACGAAGTTGTTGCTCGGGATGATGTAGGCGGCAAGACCCTTGATGAAGATCTCATCGCCGATGGTGTAGGATGATTCGGTGAGATGCTTCTCCGCGCCAGGAGGAAGCTCCTTCAGCAAGTCATCCTTCTTGATGGCCTTCGCAAGCACCCGAAGCAGAACACCTTGAGTCTCTGTCGGATGATACGCGTCGTAGACACCGCGATTCGAACCTGCTGTGCGGAAACGCTCGTAAGGCGCGAGGAAGAGGCGCCTTGGACCCGCGACCACCCTCTGCGTCCCGTCAGCCTTGATGATCACGGCAAACTCGGTCTCGGTCAGCTCAAGCGCTGTCCGGACGATGCGCTCGCCCTTCGCAGCCTCCTGCAGCTCCTTGACCGTGAATCCGCCGGCAGTGCCCTTCAACGGATCGATCTTGGGCTCCTCGAATCGAGGATCGGCAAGGATCTTGTTGACCATGCCTGCATCAAGGAGGTCAGGCAGGGTCGCGAGATACTCTCCCCCGTACGTGCTCTTCGCGCTCCTGATGAAGTCAGGATTGAGGTAGTTCGAGATCTCCCGCTCTCCAAGGAATCCCTTCTTGACGAGGGACCTGAACCTGTCCTTTGGCGCTGCCTGAAGCGTTGGCGCGGACGGCTCCTTCATCCTCTCAAGAAGGTCGAGAGCGAGTTCCCTCGTGAGAGGCCTGCCGGACGCGTCCACAGACTGGTCAGGAAGGACATCGACTCCTGTCGGAGGGATGTACACCTCGGTGTCCACGCCCGTGATCCTGATCTGCTGGCCAGGAGAGAACGTGAAGTTTTCCGGAGCCTGCGGCAGCGAGTCTGTCTTCGGCGTCTCGGACTCCTCCTCTTCTGGATGCGCTTCCTTCTGCGGCTCATGCGCAGGGGCATCCTTCGTGGCGCACTGCACGGTGACACCGTAGAACGGAGCCTTCTTGTCCACCTTCGCCGGTTCGGGAACCTGGACGATGATATACTCGCCCTTGGCCATCTTGATGATGTCATGCTTCACCACGACCTGGCCTGGCCAGACCGGGAAGTAGCCCGAAGTCACATTCCTTGCCTGACCGAAGGCGAGCGAAGGGATGTCCTTCTGTCCCGCTGCCCAGCTGCCGTTCTGGAATCCCTCTGCAAGGGACTCCACGGGGTTTGTGATGACAGCGTACTCAACACCCTCGTTGACAGTGATCATGTCTTGGATCGCAGTCGTCCTCTCCTCTGACTCCTCGAGCATGATCAAGCGGCCGGGATTCTGCGGATCCTTCTTGAGCAGCCGCTGGGTCGGAAGAATGTCATGCTTGTGAGGCCCGATGAGAAGGACGGTCTTGCTCCTTTCCCCATCATAGAGCCACACGAACTTGCCCGGAAGCAAGTATAATGTTTCGTTTCCACCTGCTGCCATTTCAGTTACCTCCTATTTCGAAGTCTGCTGGTTTTCATTCCCTTGTTGCATGCGCTCAGATGTCCCCGAAGGGAAAACAGCCCTTGTCTTCTGCCCCCTTTCTGGATCTTCATCCTTCGATCTTCTGGGTCTTTCGCATCTCGGCCTTCTGCAGCTGCAGGAGCTCGTAGAGGATGTCGTACTTGACAGGCTGGATGATCCTGTCCAAGGTCATCTGCTGATGGAGCGTATCAAGCGTTTCCGAGTAATGAAACAGGCACTGCGCGATGAAGTGAGAGCTCTTGCCCGCTTCCAGGAGAGCTTTGATGAGCATGGTCGCGTCTCTCGTGCGAAGCTCCCTCCCTGACTTCGCGAGGACCTCCGGAAGCGTATCCAGGGGAAGGTTGCACACGATCGCGCCTTCCAGGGCGATGCTAAAGGGAGTGCACTTGTCTGTCATGCTGGCCTGCAAGACATCTTCAGATGAGTAGCCTGCGTCCAGCATGGCCTGGTTGATCTCGTCGATGGCATCCTCTTCTTCTGCGACGAGCAGGTATGCAGGGGATGCAGGGATGTCGCATTCCCTCACGAGCCTGAATGCCTGCGCCATGTCAAGCTCGGCGACCTCGCTTGCGAGCAGGCGCCTGATCAAGTTACTGACGTCAGTCGTCGGCAATTCCATTCCTCCTTTCAGCCTTCTTCAATTTGGATATTGGAGCCTCCAACATCCTGGACTAGATGATCCCGAGTACCTTCGCCATGATGCGGATGCGCTTCTCGAGAGGGAACTCCTGGGTCCTGAGATAGTCGTCGAGGTTCGCAGGATCATCATACAGGCCCTTGAGCTGCAGGAAAAGCTCCATGCCGCTCGCCTCTGTGATGTCGTACGCAGAGGCGACAGCGTTGACTGTGTCGTCATCGATCTCGTCGTCCTGTTCTTCCTGCTCTTCGTCCTCGTCGCCTTCCTTGATGATGACGATGAGCGCAGAAAGGGGAAGGCCGACATCGGCTGCGGCTTCGATGACCTCTTTCTCGTCGTTGTCGTCGTCATCCCAGTACGCCTTGACGACCTCGATTGGAGGGTAGCCTGCCTTGACCAGGGCTTGCACCTCTTCAAGGACAGAATTGTCCTCGTCGCCCTTGAAGATGTCGTAGCACGTCTTGAGAAGCGCATTGTTCTCGAACAGAATCTTGCACGTCCCCTCGAGCCCAAGATCTGCCTGCTCACCTGCAAGAAGCGCGATCGCTAGCTTCACGCGGTCCATGGAATCCTCCTCTTTTCCAAAAAACCTGCTTGATCATGTGCACCTTGCACATAACGGTCATCTCTTCCTGTAGCCTCCTTTCCATCTCCGTACCTGCAGTCCTGCCTAGATAATGCCGAGCACCTTTGCCAGGATCTTCGTGCGTGTCTCGACAGGCACAACGAACCTGTGCAAGACATCGTCAAGCCTTGCCGGCGGCTGGTGCAGTTCGGAAAGCTGCCTGACCACCTCTTCGCTCTTCGTGATGTCATACTGGTCCAGGAGCGCGACTAGCCTGGACTCTCCAAGATAGTGGTCCTCTCCCTTGGTCAAGAACTGCACAAGGACATCAAGAGGGATCTCTGCCTCCCTTGCCAAAGTGATGAAATTTCTCTCGTCGTAGATCCTGCTGTAGAAATCCAGCACACCCATCGTGTCGTAGCCGGCGGCGATGAGCGCGTTTGCCTTCTTGCTGTCTGCCGACTCGTCCCCATCGAAGAGCTCAAGCGCCTTGTCCAAGGGGATGTTGTTTTCCTTGAGCAGCCTCGCGATCCCTTCGAGGTCAAGAAGAGTATCGGTCTGGAGCAGCCAGAGGGCAAGTTGTGCGTTGTTCATGGGGGCTCCTTTCTTCGTTTCCAGGTTTCAGCATTCAGTCCAGATGCTCATCCCTGCCTTGCCGGCTCCTTCCTCACCACCGTATGGACGAATGCCGTGATGAAGATGAGAACAGCGTCAAACAACAGGGTGAGGCAGGGGATGACGTTCGGGCTGATCACCTCGGTCTTGATCGTCACAAGGTTGTTTGCGAACCCCACGAGCCACATGACAAAGTCGATGCCGCAGACGACAGCGCCAACAGTCATGGCGCCAAGTCCGCCCCTGCCTTTGTTTCTCCGGTGCAGCCCGAAAAGCACGAGCAAGGCGCCGACCAGCCACACCGTACAACAGACGAACGTATATATGGACATAAGATCACCTCTCTCCTTGAGCGTCACATGAGTCATGCGTCGATTCCATTCCCAACATGAAACTAAATCAGCTGCCAAACACCTGCGGCAGAAGGATCCTCCCTGCGGTGAGCATGCCGACGACGCATCCTGCGACCCTGAGGGAGGACGGAAGGATGGACGTCATCAGGTTGCGGACCTTGAACAGGCGAAAGAGCCCCTCCAGGAGAAGAGCCATAACGCTACCGACAAGATACCCGAGGAACCAACCCGCCGCGAGAGCCATGACGATCCGGACTATCTCATAGAACATTGTACACCTCCCTTTCTAGGCAAGATATCATCAGATATGCCTCAATCACATTCCATCCGCCTTTTGCCTAGTGCATCCATCTGCTGATGAGCTTGCCGGAGAAGATCGCGCATCCGATCATGAACGCGACGATGATGTAGAACTCGAGCTTCCCGTGCATCATCTGGTAGAAGAGGAAGCTCGTGATCGTCTTGACGATCCGGACAAAGAGCAAGCCTGCGAACACGCCAAGGATCGCCCCTGCCAAGCTTCCGAGGATGACAAGCGGTATGAACATCGTACACCTCACTCTCTGAGCTTGATCTCAGGCTTGATGCTCACAGCTACCTTCTCTTTCTTATGCCCATCATTCCTGTCGGCCATCTGCCCCTCCGAAATGGTTGGAACGTGAAAGCCAGCTATTGTGTGAAAGTGCGCCTGCGCAGACAACTTCCTCTCGCTAAGCAATCTGCAGATGCAATGCTACGATGTGTGGGCTCAGGCGCACCTCATTATCTGCCGGGCTGGCGTGTCAATGCTTTTGCATCTTCCTTCCTGTTGACCCGGAGATGTGCATGGGAATGCACACGTCCTGCCTGCTTGACATGCATGGCACAAGAAAAAAGACA
>JAGVFV010000139.1 GCA_020057445.1 archaeon
AAATCCGAAGGATTTCTTGTTCCAGAAATGCCACAGCATTTCTCGGAATGCCTCGGGCATTTCTCGGAACCGCCATCTTATAGTAAAGTGAATCTCACTTTACTATACTAGCAACTTGCACAATAGTATGTATACGCAAGTTGCTATTACTCCGAGCTGAAGCAGGGAGATTGCGATTGGCGATTCCTGACATCTCAAAAGCCTACGTCAGGGCACGGATGCGTATCTTCCCAGGAAAGATCTTCAAAAGGAGATCGATGTACACGTCATGCGAGACAGCAACGGCACCTCCATAAGTATCCACCAGTGCATCCCAGGTCCCCTCATAAAAACCAAATACGCTCTTCACCCGCATCTCATCTTCTTTAGGCACAAAAATCATATTGTCCAATATTACCATAGGAACATCACCGAGCCGGACATAGACAGTCTCATCCCATTCCTCTTCAATCGCACTCCACGCATCAGGAATGAGGACAGGAGTCGCCCCGACCCTTTTTTTATAATAATCAATATAACCATTCCTAGAATCGACCTGACCGATGCATAATTTCGACAACACATGCTCAAAGACAGAATTCTCAGGTTCCATATCCTGACAGATGCAATCCTGCTTCTCGCCCCAGAGGGGCTCATCCTGCGTATCATATCCGACAGACTGATGAAATCCCAAATACCCAATGCCAAATGTCGCGCCTTTGCAGAAATTATGCAGGACGATGAGCTTCTGCAAAAGACGAATCCTATCATTAACCAAAAACAAGCGAAAACCAGACAGACCAGCGATAGGATACAGCGGAATAGGGACCACATCCGCCTGCCCGACAACAAACCCTGATCGCCTCATCAGGCCAAATATCATATCCAACCGGTCCATATCCTGATAGAAATACGTAAATGACTTAAATAATTTCTTAATAACTTTTATAAAGACACCTCCATTTTTATCCCATTAGCGCGGGGGTGGCCCAGCGGCTACGGCGGCCGCCTGCAGAGCGGCTTTTCGGGGGTTCGAGTCCCTCCCCCCGCTTATCATTATGAAAAACGCAGTCATCAACAAGAAAAACGCCAAGGTATTCAAGAACAGCCAAAGATGCATCGCGTACGAATATTCTCATGACGACAAGGACATCAACATCGCCGATGTGGAAATAAAGAATCCCAACCGCAGCAGAGCTGCGGGGTATTCTTTAAGCCTCGAACTGGTCGCCAAAGCCGCTGCAGAGCAGCGGGGTATTAACCCAGTTCGAGCAATAAAAGGAAGATACCCTGATTTTGGCACGGCGATGAACAAAGAAGTCAAGGAGATCATCTTCGTGACAAAAGGAAGCGGAAAACTCGTCATCGACAAGAAGATATACAGAATCAAAGAAGGGACGACTGCACTTCTCCTTCCACAACAAGAGTATTACTTCAAAGGGAACCTCAACATCATCGCATCCTGCTCGCCTGCATGGACAGCGCAACAGCACAAGAGAACACCATGAAGAAACTCCTCATCGCATCTGACGGAACATCCCATCTTGTTGATGGTGACAGGGATTTCCATTGCCGGGAAGGCATGATACCGAAGGACACGATTATCAAGGGAGGGATCTTCCAGGCAAAGAGCGGAGTCACATTCCACATCTTTGATGCTTCTTTCGCTGATTTCTTTGCAAGGATCAAGCGACGGGCGCAGATCGTCCTTCCCAAGGACATCGGCACCATCATCACCGAAGCAGGAATCACGAGAAAGTCAATAGTTATCGACGCAGGGACAGGATCTGGCGCGCTTTCTAGCTTTCTCTCCCTGTACGCGAAAAAGGTGTATACTTTCGACAACAGGAAGGAACACATCGATGTCGCTGTAGAAAACTTCGCATTCCTCGGGCTGAAGAACATTATCGTGAAAGAGCTTGACATCTACGAAAAGAACGTACCGGTGAAGAATGCAGACCTTGTCACCCTTGATTTGACAGAGCCATGGCGTACCGTTCCTCACATCGAGAAAGCCATGAAGCCCGGTGCATTCCTGATAGCGTACAACCCGCAGATATCCCAGGCGATCGCTCTCGTCAATTCTCTCAAAGAGAACAAGAAGTTCATCGTGACGAAAGTCCTCGAGAACATGCAACGCGAATGGGAGATTGACGGTCACATCTCACGGCCGCGGTTCAACCAGATCGCACATACTGGATTCTTGACAGTCGCAAGAAAACTCACCTAGGCAATGCGCATTCATTACACATTAAAACCCGAATCGCTTCTCTAGCAATATGAAACTCAAGAAAGAGAGCAGGATCATCGGTATCGACGACGGGCCATTTGACAAGTATCACGACAAAGAGGCACTTATTGTCGGGACGGTCTTTCGCGGAGGAGAATACCTTGACGGACTCCTCTCGACAAAAGTCGAGGTCGACGGCATCGATGCGACACTGAAGATCATCCAGATGATAAACTCGTGCAAGTGGAAGGGACAGGTTCGCGTGATCATGCTCGACGGGATTGCGGTTGCCGGATTCAATGTCATCAACGCGAAGAAACTTCATGAGATGACGGACATTCCCGTGATCGTCGTCATCCGACGCTATCCAGACTATGAAGGCATGTTTCGCGCCATGAAGAAGCTTGGAATGAACGACAAGATTCGAATCATCGAATCGCTCGAAAACCCGGAAAAGATCGACTCCATCTATGTGCAACACATCGGCATAACGCTACGCGAGACCATGCAACTCCTCAAGATCACCTGCACGCACGCAAAGATCCCAGAACCGATAAGGATAGCGCACATCATCGCGTCAGGGCTTGTCACGGGAGAGAGCAAGGGCGATGCGTGAAATGACAAACGCTGCCCCCGAGACGAGGAGTATCCTCAACCCTATCTGCATCGAGATGTCCTCGAAGAACCTTCCCGGGAAAAGGACGATCAACGGATAATACTCTGGAAAAGACCAGTTGCCTTGCGGAAAGAAGACTTGATGGAAAGCAGTGAAAAGGCCATCGAATCCGAATAAGAGCCCGACCAGGAAGAATAGGGCAACGCCAGCAAGCGTGATCAGAGACGCCAGCGAGAGGTGCGAGAAAAAGTCCCTGCCCGCGTTCGCATAATGGAACATATGCCTCTTCCCGAGGTTCCTCCTGAAGATAAGGCCGACGCAAAAAACAGCAACGATGATCGCAAGAGCATACAGCGCATAACCGATGCCGATGAGGACCTTGACATCCGCAAGATGGTTTTTTTCCTCGTCGCTGAAATACCGCAATTGCTCCTGGTTCTGGAAATACCGGAATAGATTCTCTGTGACGACGATAGAAAGATTCTCAGGAATGATCTCATACGTGCCGTTCTTCTTGTATTCCTTTTTGTAGAAGTCCATGTTGAAGAGGAAATGGGAAAAAGAGCTCCAGACAAGGATGAAGACGAGGGCAATGATCAAGACAAACAGTGTTTTGCTTTTTTTTTTCATTTCCCACACAACTCAAACATAATACAATTTATGCTCGCCCTTCTGCTTGCGGTCCATCTGCGAATCGAGCTTGTTCGCCCGCGGCCGTCCGTTCTCCTCGTCGCGACGGAATGTGATCTTGACCTCAGAAAGGAACATGTTCATGCCCTCTTCCATGCTCATCGGGCCTTCTGCATGGCCTTTTACGGCAGGAACGCCTGCAAAGACTATCAGGCGCTTTGAGAGGTAGTCAAGGAATAAAAGATCGTGGTCGACAACGAGCGCCGCTTTCCCGCGGTCAAACATCATCTGACGGACTATCTTTGCCGCTGCGAGACGCTGCTCGACATCAAGATAGGCGGAAGGCTCATCCAGGAGAAACAGGTCCGCATCCTCTGAAAGAGTCTTTGCGAGATACACCCGCTGCAATTGCCCGCCCGAAAGCTCTGACATCTTCTGCTCCATGAGTTCTTTCAGGTTCAATGGGCGAAAAATGACCTCATACTTCAACGCGTCCTTCAGCACATCAGCGACATACTCCTCCGACTGCTCGAGATACTGCGGCTTATAGGCGATCCTCAGATCAGCAATCGTCCCCTTGGCCTTTATCACGCCTGCGAGGATCTTGACAAAAGTCGTCTTCCCGATGCCATTCTCCCCGAGGATGCCGATGACATCATGCCTTGTAATGGTGCCTCCCTTTGCCTGCAGATGAAACTTTCCAAGCCGCTCATCAATAGCGTCCCACGCGGTCAGCGACAGATCCTTGATCAACGCCTCTGGCGGCTTTTCAGTAAAGACAATCTTCGCATCACGGAAACGCACATTCTCTTCCTTCAGATAACCCTCAAGATATGTGTTTATCCCTGCCTTTGTCGCCTTCACCTGGGAGACGATGCCATACACTCCCTCCTGACCATACATGATGTGCACGACATCACTCATGTAGTCCAGGATGATCAGGTCGTGCTCGATGACGACGACGCTTGTCTTCTCATCTGCAAGGGTTCTTATGAACTTGGCGATCTTCAGGCGCTGCTTGATATCCAGGTAGGATGTGGGCTCGTCAAAGAAATACACATTCGCCTTCTTCAAGACGCAGGCGGCAATCGCGACCCGCTGCAATTCCCCGCCAGATATCTTGTCAATATCTGTATCGATGACTGCGCGCAGGTCGAGCATGTCGATGATTTTCTCCATCTCTCCTTTCTCATCGACCTTCTTCAATAGCGTCTTGACGTTACCCTTGTACTCTCTTGGGATAAGATCGACCTGCTGGGGCTTGTACGAGAGGGTGATCTCTCCCTTGTGCACCTTCTCGAAAAAAAGATGGGCCTCTGTCCCCTTGAAATAGGAGATGACCTCTTTATCAGCGACAGGCCCATCAAACCTGCCCATGTTCGGCTTTTGCACTCCCGCAAGGATCTTCACAGCAGTCGACTTTCCGATGCCATTCCTTCCGATGACTCCGACAACCTTCCCGAACACCGGCGTCGGCAGGTTATAGAGCGCAAAACCATTCTTGTTGTAGCGGAAGATAGGAGGTTTGTCGAGAGCTTCCGGAAGATTGACGATGTTGATCGCTCCAAACGGACAGCGGTGCACGCAGATGCCGCAGCCAGTGCACGTCTCCTCTATGGTATGGATCTTCTTGTCTGTATCGATGACGATGCAGTCGGTCCCTGTGCGGTTGATAGGGCAAAGCCTGATGCATAGATAGTTCCCGCATTTTACGGGAAAGCATTTTGCCTTTTCCACAACTGCGATTCTTGTCATAGCACGTAAGAAATAGAATCAATTTTTAAAGGTAGCGGCAGATTGCATGAAAGCACAACTGCTGCAAAAATCCCGTCAAGAAACCCTCTTCCCAATGAACAATCCCTGCGGAATTGTGTAAGCCTTGAACTGGTCAGACAATGCACTCCTAGAAAAAATGAGCCCAGTTCAGGCAGTCATCAATCTCATCCGCCTCCAAGAGAAAGTTCATCCCGTCTTCTGTATAATAATCTGCACCCATCGCGCTCACCGTCTCAGTCCTCAATAAAGACGTGAATCCGTCTCAGTCCTCAATAAAGACGTGAATCCCTCGCTCCTCAATCTCCCATGGCGGCAGCTCATCCACCTCTTCAGAGAGGAGAAGCCTTCCTTTCATATCTTCAAACAACATTTTTTATACCTCCCAGACCCCCATTCTTAACTATAGTTAATGTCCTATTTAAATCTTTTGGTCAAATTCTGCGCTCATGGCAAAAAAATGCGAAAAAAATGTCAAATAAAGCACAAACAATGTCAACATCGGCAGAAAGCATTCCTTTGCCAACAAAAAAACTAGTTCACAGCCTCAGGCAATGTCTTAAAGACATGCTCCTTGTACGCGACAAAGGTCTGATAATTGCGCGTGATCGAAGAAAAAGTGCCCTTGATGTCTTTCACGATCCTATGGAACTCCCGAGGATTCTCGACAAGGATGTACATGAGCAGATCCCACCCTCCGAGCGTCTTTGCTGAAAGCATGATGTGCCTGTTGTCCTCCAAGAACGCCAGGAATTTCCTCTCATTCTGGCGGTCAAACATCTTCGTCTCGATGGAAAAAGTATACCAGTGATACTTCATCGCGGAAAAATTGACCTGGATGGTGAATCGCCTAATGATCCCCTCAGCAACGAGATGCTTCATCCGATAGCTCACTGTATCTGCGTTCATGCCTATCCTCTTCCCGATATCATACGTCGAAAGACGGCAATCTTCCGCAAGGATCCGAAGGAGCTTCAGGTCTTTTTCATCGACCGCCGCCTTTCCTTCCTTATGCTCCTGCTCCTTGAAGATCTCCTGCTTCTTCTCTTTGATCAGGACAGGCACATACCTCTCATTATACTTCTTGATGATCTCGAGCTTGTATTTCTCGATGATGAGCTTTGAAAACTTCTCTGACAGGTCCATCATGATCCTGTCAAATTCCAATAGATTCCGTGCAAGGATCCCGATCTCATAATCCCACCTATCACTGTATTCTATCACTGAAAAGACATTCGGATGATCTGCAAGATAACCGTGCAGGCCAGTCTCAAGATCCTTCTGGTCCTCATCGACCGTCAAGAAGACATGGAATGCATAATACCCCAATTTTGCGAAATCGACGAGCGCAAAGAATTTCTGGATCACGCCTGTTGCAGACAGCCGCTTCAAGCGATAGTCTATGGCATCACGCGAAAGCGCCACCTCATGCGCGATCTGGGTCAGTGGAGTTCGCGCATTCTCGGAAAGAAGTGTCAATATCTTCCGGTCTTTCACATCGAGCTTGATATTCTTCTCAAACTCCTCAAAATCGATCCTTCCTGGATTCTTCGCCATAACGCCTGGTTTCGCTGGCATGAAATAAAAATCTTTCGGTAAAACCGCAAAGAAAAAGGTCAATATTTATAGGCAACACAGCCTTCTCCCATCCTAAAAGAAGTGAGGAGGGATACCCATGAAAGAACATGTTAAAAAGATACAGGAAGGAGTGGAAGGAGTAGTCGAAGAAGCGACACGGGGCATACGAAGGCGCATCTATAAAGGAGTCGAACACGCAGAAGAGGATGCGAGAGCCGGAAGAAGAATACCCGGAGCTGCAAAAGAAACAATCGGACGCGCAAAAGGATACCATGATCGTGTCAAGCAAGAAGGGGGATACGGCGCAAAAGCGCGACAGGCATTGGATCATGTCGGGGATAAAATCGAACACACGATGGATGGCATCGAAAAAAAGGTCATGAAGGCATCAGACGCAGTGGACCGTGCCGCAGACCGCATGGTAGAGCGCATCGACAACCTCTTCTATACGGACGGCGAATTCGACAATGACAAGCTCGATGCATATCTTCGCACACAAGGAGAAGCGCTCAAACATACAGGAGAACGCGCACTGGAGAGCGTCGGCGGCATTGTTGAGAAGCTCAAGCATGACTACCATGAATTCATTCCGACACAAGAGGAAAAAGCGGGAAAATATGCAGGCATGGGATCAAAGCATCCAAATCCGCGAAGCCTCTTCAAGGAAGATTTTGACCAAAGCATCCTGTTTTATGAAACTGTTAGGAAAGCAATACCCGGAGCAGTCCCTCTGAGGTCCGAAATCCTTCAAGACATAAGAGATGTTGTTGCGACGAACAGGCCTCAACTTGCCGACCACTATGTCCATCAAACGACGCCGACAGGTAAAATCAGATCCAGGTCCCAGGCAAAACTTGAGGTTATCGGCAAGTACAGGATGTAAACCATATTTTTTTATAGTACTTCTTTTTCTTTCTTCTTATGCATATAAAGATAAAGATCCTGACAGAAGGAGTACAGGCACCTGCATATGCCCATGAAGGTGACTGCGGCCTTGACATCCGTGCATCAGGAAATTGGATCGTCAACCTTGATGACGGGGAAAAAGAAGTCAGCCAAGAAAGCATCCTAATATCTCCGGGAGAGCGCATCGTCGCAAAGACAGGAATCGCGCTTGAGATGCCTCCTGGCACCTGGGGAAATATCCGCGATCGGAGCGGACTTGCGAGGAAATCAGGGATCCATACCATGTCCGGCGTGCTTGACGAGAATTACAGAGGAGAGCTCCAGCTCGTCCTCATCAACCTCGGAAAAAGACCATACGAGGCAAAGAAGGGAGAACGGCTTGCGCAGCTCATCGTCTCGCCCTATACGAGAGCAGACATCGTAATCGTCGATGCATTGACTGACACAAAGCGCGGCAGCGGAGGATTTGGGCATTCTGGAAAGTTCTGACATCATCCTTGAATATTACTGAGCATCATCTTTAAATAACACTGCTCCTTCTGCATAAGCATGAAAGCATACGCCGTCTACCCGACCTACCGCACCAACCTCAATCCAGAAACAGGCAGGGAAGAAAGCTTTGTCCTCCTCTTTGGACGGCTTGAGAACGGCGAATCGTTCATGAGCAAAACCCCTTTCAGGCCATACTTCTGGATACCGAAAAAAGACCTTGAAAAAGCGCACAAGCTCGCAAAAAACACGCTCTTTGACACGGCAACGCCAGGATACCGCAACTTCAAAGGAGAAGAGGTCGCACAAATCATCCTCGACACGCCAAAACAAGTACCAGACCTTCGCAGGATCTTTGAAGACCACAAGATCTCAGTCTATGAAGCAGACATCAGATTCGCCTACCGCTTCATGATGGACAAAGGAATACTCGGATCCTTTGACATCGAAGGCACATTCACCAAAGGAGACTATGTCGACCGGATCTACGACGACCCGACAATCACTCCAGCCTCCTGGTTCCCTCAGCTCAAGGTGCTCTCCATCGATATAGAGACTAATTTGACAGCAGACGAATTCTGGGCGGTCTCCATGCACACCGAAGGCTACAGCCACGTGTTTGTCCTCTCGAGCAAGGAGTGGAAAGGAGCGACAAGCTTCACAGACCAAGGAGCGCTCCTTTCTGCATTTCGCGACAAGGTCAAGGAACTTGATCCTGACATCATCGTCGGCTGGAACCTCATCGACTTTGACCTCAAGGTGATACAAGAACAGTTCAAGAAGCACAAGATCGACTTTTTTCTCGGGCGCGCAAACAGCAGCTGCTCTCTCAAAATATTCGATGACTTCTTCCGGGAATCGACAGCAGACATCCCTGGAAGGCAGGCGCTCGACGGGATTGCGCTACTCAAGAACGCATTCATCAAGCTCGATGACTACAAGCTCTCCACAGCCGCAAAGGTTTTCCTGCACGACGACAAGCTGATCGGCGAAGAGAACAAAGGGGAACAGATAGAGTTTGCCTACAAGAAAAACACCCAGCTCTTCATCGACTATAACCTAAAGGACTCCGTGCTCGCGTACGATATCATCAAGAAGACAGGGACACTTGACCTTGCCATCCAGCGAAGCCTCCTCACAGGCATGCCAATCGAACGGGTACGAGCATCGATCGCAAGCCTTGACTCCCTCTACATCAGAGAACTCAACAAGAGAAAGATCGTCGCGCCGCCGGCAGGGATGTCAGATAAAGACGAAGACACCAAAGGCGGATTTGTCATGAAATCAGAGCCAGGCATCTACGACTATGTGATCGTCCACGACTTCAAAAGCCTGTACCCCTCCATCATCCGCACCTTCAACATCGATCCATATTCTTTTGCAGGCATGCACGCCAAGGGAAAAAACATCGTCACTGTCGTTAACGGGGCGTCATTCAGGAACGAGGATGGTATCCTTCCCTCGCTCATCCAACGCCTCTGGGAAAGCAGGGATCGGGCAAAGAAAGAGAAGAACGCCCGCGCATCGCAGGCGATCAAGATCCTCATGAACAGCTTCTACGGCGTGCTTGCCAATCCTACATGCAGATTCTTCTCGCCAGAGCTTGCGAATGCCATCACCCACACAGGCCAGCACCTCATCAAGCTCTCTGCGGATAAAGTCAGGGAGATGGGATACGACGTCATCTATGGAGACACTGATTCAATATTTACCC
The DNA here is from genome assembly GCA_020057445.1 of archaeon. Lineage (GTDB taxonomy): Archaea > Nanobdellota > Nanobdellia > Woesearchaeales > JAHJEM01 > JAHJEM01. The sequence goes on from JAGVFV010000139.1 coordinate 9,916, forward strand.
ATACCAAAGCAAAAGACGAGAAAGAGGCAGAAGAGATCGGGAAAAAAATACAGGAGAACATCAACGCATTCTACAAGAAACACATCAAAGAGACGTACCATCGGGAAAATTTCATGGAACTCGAATTCGAGAAAGTATTCATCAAGTTCATGATGCCCACAGTACGCAATTCGACAGTCGGGGCGAAAAAAAGATATGCAGGAATCATCAGGCAGGACGGAAAAGAAAAAATAGTCTTCACAGGCCTAGAATTTGTCAGGAGCGACTGGACAGAACTTGCCAAAAAATTCCAGATGGAGCTCCTTGACAAGATCTTCCACGAGAAAGAAGTCGCAAAATACGTCAAGGACTTCATCGACGACCTCCAGAAAGGGAAGTATGACAGCCTCCTCGTCTACCGGAAATCCATACGAAAAGGACTCGAAGAATACACCAAGACCACGCCACCCCACGTGAAAGCCGCACGCCTGCTCGAACAAGCAGGAAAGAAGATAGAAAGCACGACCATACGATACGTGATGACGACGGCAGGGCCAGAACCAATCGAGATGCAGAAGCACAAGATAGACTACGAACACTACATCGACAAGCAGATCAAGCCGATCGCGGACTCTGTGCTGTCATTCTACGACACGACATTCAACGACCTGATGAAGAACTCAAAGCAGCAGACGCTGTTTGGATATTGACAGCGGACTGCGATCAGCTGACAGAATAGATGCGTTTTATCACTATTCACTCTCTCTTTTCCCTGGCATGTACCCTTCGTGCGTCCTTCCTTCATTTCTTGAGATGATATCCTCTAGGACGTGCATCTCGTCGACCTTGATGAATGAGAAGAAATTGTGGCAGTAGCCCATGAGGTTGCCGATGTGCTCCTGGAACTCGCTTTGCTTGTTCAGCCGATCAATAGGGAACTTGTTGCTCTTCTTGTAATTCTTTGCGATCATGCCAATCTCACGCACGATATATGGAAGATGGCCTTGCGATGAACTTGGCTCTTCCGGGATATAGGGCACATCCTTCTTGATGACCTCATCCGCGTTCCAGCGGAACATGCCGCACAGGCCGAGGCAATAGATCATGATATCCCCGATCGCATCAACGACATCATCCCTGTTGTCGAGAATTATGGCGTCAGAAAGCTCCCCCTCTTCTTCAGCAAGAAGGGTGATCTCATGCTCGACATTCGTCACATTGAAATGCCGTCGTACCTTATTCACATACGCCTTCTGCTGCAAAGGATAATACATAGCCAATCGAGAACGTCCTCTTCTTTAAAAAATTAGCTCAGAACTTGATATCCTTTGTCCTTTGCAGGAATCCAGGGGTTGTCTCGTAGACAAGGTGGTCGCGCTTCAATTCCTCAAGAAGATCGTAGGTCTCCTTCTCTGTGAAGCCGTTATTGACCGCTTCCACGATGACTGATTCGATGTGGATCTTCTTATTCCTCTGTGTCACGAGTTCGTTGATGATGTCGAGAAGCTTGATCTTGTTGTTCATCGAAGACTCCTGCATTATCGCGCCTGCAAGGAGTCTCTGCTGCCTCAGCAAATCATTGAATTCTTGTTCGTCCATTGTACTTTAGGAAGATAGAACGCCTGCGAAAATCGCTTTTTGCGTATACTTTTGCCATCTCCCCCGCTCACAGTATACTAATGTATATATAAAAATGTTTCGCTTTTCCGACTTATTGACGACGGAAACCGGCAGATTTAAAAGCTTAAACTGCCAACAGAACGCTGCGATCAGCGATCTGATTGATACGTGTATCACACGCGGATATCCCAGGGGGTGGGAATTGCATCATATCCTTATTGAAAAGCGAGGGAACAGCATATTCACCGATCTGCTCTTCATGAGAGAGGACTTCTTCATCCACAAGCAGATAGAATACAAGGACAAGAAAGTCTTTATCCGTGTCTGGAAACGCTTCTTCAAACAATAAACAATACAAAGACTGCGCTCACTTTGTATTGTTTAAGCCTAACTGGTCGCCAAAACCACTGCTGTCACAATAAAGTTGTTTCCCTCTCGGGCAAAGCGCAAGGAGAGCAGATAGATATGAATCCAGTTCAAGCATTCATTTCTTCAGTAATGCAGAAATCTTGTCCCACAGCCGGGGATCCGGGTCGGCCGCAAGATCAATGGATGCGATCTCTGACTCGCGGACTGTGTCCAGGGTCCGAAGCACGTGCTCAATCTCCCTTATCGCACCATACACCTGATGCTTCTTCGAAAGGTCAAGACCTGACTTTGGATCCTCAAGGAGGCCGATGAGATGGAGCCTTCGCTCCTCAAACGTCTTCTTGAGATCATGCACAACCATATCTACCCTTAAACCTGCTCATTTATTAATCTTGCGGCACAATGTATAAAAAGGAGACCATGCCCTAACCGCATATGGCGACCAAACTCATCTATTTCTTCAAAGAAGGAAAGGCAGACGGCAATGACAAGATGAAAGACCTCCTTGGAGGCAAAGGCGCAAACCTTGCAGAGATGGCAGGAGGGCTCAAGCTCCCTGTGCCTGCAGGATTCACCATCACGACTGAAGTCTGCACGTCCTACTACAAGAACGACAAGGCATATCCCTCTTCATTCAAGAAAGACGTCGAAGACAACCTAAAGGAGATCGAGAAGAGTATGGGAAAGAGGTTCGGAGATCCAAAAAATCCTCTCCTCCTGTCTGTGCGGTCAGGCGCAAGGCGCAGCATGCCTGGCATGATGGAGACCATCCTCAACTGCGGCCTCACCACAAAGACCATCCCAGGACTCATCGCGTTAACGAACAATCCCCGCTTTGTCTACGACTGTTACAGGCGACTCATCATGATGTACGCAGACGTCGTCATGGAAAAGGCGCAAGGGCTTGACATCAGCATCAGAAGAAAGCTCGAAAAGATCATGGAAGAGATGAAAAAGAAGAAAGGAGCAAGACAAGATACAGACCTTTCTGCAGAAGACCTCAAGCAGCTTGCAGATGAATTCAAGGCGACGATAAAGAAAGAGCTCGACAAGGAATTCCCAGATAATCATTACGAACAGCTCTGGGGAGCGATCGCTGCAGTCTTCCAATCCTGGAACGGCAAGCGAGCGATATCCTACAGAAGGATCGAGAACATCCCTGACGACTGGGGAACCGCTGTCAATGTGCAGGCCATGGTCTTTGGCAACCTCAACACTAATTCAGCGACAGGAGTCGCATTCACAAGGAATCCTGCGACAGGAGAGAACGCATTCTACGGCGAATACCTCATCAATGCGCAGGGAGAGGACGTTGTCGCAGGCATCAGGACACCTGCTCCCATCAACCAGGAGAGCCAAAGCGAACACAACAAGGCACTCGTCACCCTTGAAAAAGCGATGCCGAGCATCTACAAAGAGCTGGATACGATCAGGAACATGCTTGAAAAGCACTACCGCGACATGCTGGACATCGAATTCACCATCGAGAACGGCAAGCTCTACATGCTCCAATGCAGGGTAGGGAAGAGAAACGGACCGGCAGCAGTGACCATGGCGCACGACATGGCAAAAGAGAAACTCATCACGAACGAAGAAGCGGTCATGCGCGTGACACCAAGCCAGCTTGACGAGCTCCTCCACCCTATCCTTGACCCGAAGCACGAACTCAAGACTGAACCGATCGCAAAAGGGCTTCCTGCAGGGCCAGGAGGTGCTCTCGGACAGATCGTCTTCACTTCGAATGACGCTGTCGCCTGGGCAAAAGACGGAAAAAAAGTCATCCTTGTACGCGAAGAGACAAACCCAGAAGACATCGAAGGCATGCGCGCGGCAGCGGCAATCCTCACCCAACGCGGAGGAATGACAAGCCATGCTGCACTAGTCGCACGCGGCTGGGGAAAATGCTGCATCGTCGGCTGCGCAGACCTCTCTATCACAGGAAAGACAGTCAAGATAGGAAAGAAAACATACAAGGAAGGAGACACACTCTCGCTCAACGGAAGCAGAGGACTTGTCTACGACGGAACGCTGCCCCTCATGAGCGGTGCAGAAGAGAACAAGA
>JAGVFV010000017.1 GCA_020057445.1 archaeon
TGGGGCGGAACGCAGTAAACGATGACAAAGACAAGCAATGGTTCACAGCGCCAGTGGAACTGACCATCGAGAATAAGCAATACCGCCAGCAAGTCGGGCTGAGGATAGAGAATTTCTACGATAACGAAATAAACGGCAGGCTCACACTCACCAACCAGGGCATCTTCGTCGTCCATCACAACCTTCGCAAGGGAAGCGCACGAGTCAGCTTCCCTGCCGGCGTCCGGGTAGTCGAAGGACGAGACGAATTCAAGAAAGACGACAATTACAACAGGTCGGTCGCTGGAGCATTCAATGCCCTTGCGGAATTCATCTCCAAGCAGGAACACACCACTGCATTCGTAGAGAGCATGGGAGATTTCATACCCGCACTCGCATCAGCATTCGGCCTTACAGAGATCAAGAGCGTGCCCCATATCGAAGACATATGCGAATCGTTCCTCCATGGGAAAAGATATGTGCTGACGAGAAACCAGCATGCCCAATATTCCCCATTCTTCGGAAATGCAATAATGGACAAGACATTCATCGTCTCCCCTGAATCAATCCAACACTGGTCTGAACTGTACAGGCCAAGTCTTGCGCTAGAGGCGAAAGTGCTCAAGCCGACAGAAACAATGGACCTTCCTGACTTCTACACCCTTCTTGAGGAGAGGAAATATGCAAACCTCAACCTGCTCGCACGAGAGCTTGACAAGCAGAACGCCTTCAAGAGCCTTTTTTGCCCAGAAGCGACCATCGCATTCGTCGAAATCGATCCGCCAATACAATCAAGCGTTCTCCTCATGGACGGGCGGTTCACTGGAAAAAATCGGGTGCTCTACATCAATACACGACATCCGGCAGTGGCATCACCATTCCATCCGGGCCTCTGTTACTCCATCCTCGCAGACTTCCTCGCACAGCATGGCTCACTATACATAGACTACCAGAAAGAACCTGCAGATGGCAAGCGACTCGAAGAACAGCTGCACGACGCTCTTGCCTACATCAGGCATCGCCACCAAAAAAGAGTTTATATTTGAAAAAATGACAGACCTCGAACAGATCGTAAAAAGCGAAAAAGGGCTTGAAGTCCCCCTTTCCGACCTCCTCATGGTACAGATGGCAGGGGATTTTGACAGGTTCCTCGCATTATTCACAAGCGAGACAGACCCCGAAAAGATCGCCGCGGTCATAGAAGAGACAAGAGAGGAGATTACAGGCTATAAGCTCTATCCGAGCTTCATCAGGAAAACCATAGAATCCCAGGTCGGAGAAAAACACACTGCGATAAGGGAGCTTGCCCAGAACAGCATCGACGCATATGATATCAAGGACCCTGAGCGCAAAGTCGTCTTCCAGCTCGAAGAACAGGACCAACACTATGTCCTTCATGTCCGCGACTACGGCTGCGGCATGGACCTGAAGACACTTGTTCGCGACCTTCTCATCCCGATGAATTCAGGGAAGGAATTCGACCCGACGAAAATAGGAGAGCACGGTATCGGCTGGTTCTCCATAGTCGATTTCGCCGACCTTGTCAAGGTCGTGACAAGACGTCCTGAATCGATGACAGCATCACAGGCCTACGTCTACAAGAAGCAAGAAGACTGGATGGCCACGATCGTCCCGCAATCCAATAACGGATTCTTCCCCCCGCTCAACACGAGCCCGAACGGGACTGAAGTCGCCGCATTCATCAGCAAGTCAAAGACCACACCGCAACAAATACTCGACTCTGCGTACCAATACCTCGGCATGGTCGATTTGATATCTGCTGAAATAAATTTTGTGTCTGACCAAGGGACTGTCAGGATCAACGACCTACCTGATAGCTATGCGCAGACCGCACCCATCCAAGTCGACGTAGAAAACGTAAAAAAACCGATGAAGCTTGGCGTGTCCAAAAGGGCCATCTCAGGCGTATTCCATGACCAGAGATTCCGGTACAGGAACCAGAATCTCGCAAAGATCCTCTATACCCAAAGAGGATTATTCATCATGTATGACAATGCGAACTTCAACGAAAGCTCGATCCATGCGACACTGCTCAATTCGTTAACCCAGATGGGACTCGATTTCTGGGTAGACGTGCCAGATCATGTGAAACTGACCAAAGGAAGGAACAACATCATCGCAGACCACCACCCTCTCGTCCTCGAAGGCGCATACTCAGGATTCGAACAGCTCTTCCTCGACGTCATCCTCGCGGACGAAGAGATCGTCTACCATTCTTCAGGATCATTGCTCCAATCCCTGAGCAACATCTTCAACCAACGATACGACAATAAGGTCTATGCCCGCAAGCAAAAGGATTTCTCCCTCAAACGGAGGCTCGGGCAGTATACTGCGCAGGGCACAAGCGCGTTTCTGGACGCAGCATCCTTTGCCGTGAAACTGCCTGTCAAGGCGATGTATTATACTGGAGTCGGTCTCTACAAGGCAGCGAAATATCCCTTTACAGACCTACCAGGAGATCTTGAGGAAGCGATCGAAAGATGGAAGGCAGACGCACCGAACAGGGCCGAACGTCGCCGCGTGGGAAGGGAGGCTTTCAAACAAGACTTGGCAGAACTTGGCAAGAATCTCGGAAATGCAGTCAAACGCATCTCGCCTTACGCCGTAGGCGCTGCAGCGCTCGGAGGTGGCATATACGAGATAGCAAAACACTGGGATCAGATAAAATTATGGAACTGGAAATTAGCAGGATACACAGGACTTGGTGTCCTCGGGATCGCCTCTGCAGGAATCGCTGTCTATGGAGTGACAAAGCTCGTACGGGCGATGCCGGACTGCATCGACGCACTCGTCGACTATTTCACCCATATCAAAGACACTGCACCCAAAGAAAAAAAGGAGAAGGAAGAAAAGCCGAACCGAGAAAAGGAACGTGCATCACTTGCAGACCTTGTCTCTGCAGTCTATCATGCACTTCCAGACATCGGAAGAGGCATCGTGAATATCCCTGGACGCATGGGACACGGCATGTATCACCTCGGAAGCAACCTCCTTCGCAAGACAGGACTTTATGTTGACATGGAAGAGAAGAGAGAGAAGAAGCGGATGAAAGAACGGGATCGGATAGCGAAAAAATACCTCTCATCCATGAAAAAAGATGCCTTCTTCCAAAAGATCATGGAGAAGAAGATCATCAATGCGGCCTACTATTATACCAGCATGGTGGTAGAAGCGCCTCAAGAATCGATTGGCCAGGCGCATGAACGCACCTCATTATTGGACAGGTTTGAAATGGCATTGTGGGGAGGTAAAAATACGTATAATCCAAACCCGGACAAGAAAGAAAAGATATTGCGCTTCCGCAAAGAAAAGCTGTCCATTGACGACATCGTGGAATTTTATCTCCAGGGCAGGATACGCACAAAGGAACCCATGAGCCATGGTGAATATCTGCTGGACCCGAACAACCCTCTCGTCTCAGCAGTCATCACACGTCTTGAAGAGATCCGCTTCAAGGTGCACCAGAAATACGATGTGAAGATCTTGGAAGATCACATTAATAACATACGAGACAAGGCAATGGGCCTTGGTGTGGTCTTATATTTTATCACTCCAATAGGTTGGGTCCATATGATATGTGGAGGAATAGGTGAGTACCAGGAAGAACGGAAATACAAGCAAGAGCACGGCGCAAATGGAGAATGGACGAAGAGCAGACATAGCGCCTTTTCAAAAGGATCATACTATGCATATCGCATGGTAGACTCCATCTGCCGAACCTTCTCCCCGGAAAACATCTCATACTGGGCAGATACAAAAGGGAGAAAAATCGCAAAATACACAGGATACATCATTGCCGGACCTGCGATCGGACTCTACTATACGGGAAAATGGACTGGCGAGCATGTCATCATCCCCACTGCCCGCGCGTTCAATCCGCAAAGACTCCCAGACACGATTACTGATTTCAAGGACTGGTACGCTGGATATCAGCTAAGGCAAGAAGAGAAAAAAGAACAACGCCGGCTCAACAGAGAGAAACGGGCAATGGAACGCGAAGCACGGAAGTTAAGCAGTGCTCAAGAGGAGAAGCATGAAAAGGAAATCAGAGAGCGCAACCGCATTGCACGCCAGTTAGAAAAAGAAAGACAGGCACGGGTGCGAGCTGACCTTCGCGCAGAACGTGAGCAGAACCTGAAGCACAGACGGGATCTGTTCTTCGCGCAGGTGAGAGACTGGTATCATAACAGCATAGTCTACTCATTTCTCGGTGACGGGATCCGTTTTGGGAACTCTTTCACCGACAAGCCGATCTCGCATATAGAGTCTCTCATGGATGTCGTGAATGTCGGAGGCACGATAAAACTCTACATCGACGCTGTACAGAAGCTCGACCAGCTCGTCTCCGATGTGCTAGGGCAAAAACCCCACAAGTTCACTCTCTCATTCAACGACGTCTCTGTGGTTGGCCAGCCGCTCCATCTTGGCATGACATCAAGAAAGAAAGGCGAGACTGCAATCCACCTCAACAATCTTGATCATACGATCAATTCCCTTGACAAGGCGTATATCGCCCATGACGCAGAAGGCATAGACCGGACAGTCTATACATTATTCGACAGGATGATCCACATATATGCTCACGAACTTATAGAAAAACAAATTGGTGAGGAATACTGCCAGGCTGAAAAGACAGAAGGCTTCTACCAAAAGAAGCAGGAGCTGAGATGGAAGGTGGCAGAATACTTGTCCGATAGCGGCATCGACCTTTCTGACTTTCTCGGATTCGCGACCCATGAACGCAGGACCTACGACTTCTTCGACTTCCGCTACATCAACCAGCTCGCCCATATGACCCGAAGACGCCTCTATGAGGAAAAGCAGAGAATCAAGGAATACAAAGAACGCGAAGGACCTTATAACTACGAGCAGGAAATGAGAAAAAAATATGAGGAAGAGAAGAACAGGTTGGACCCGAAAAGAAAGGATTTCAAGGTTACATTAATGCATTTTGAAGAGGCATATCCACTTATCTCGCATCCTCCCCCTCCCCCGCAACAGGACTTCAAACCAGGCAATTGGAACAATTGAGAATCGTAAACTATATATACTTCCTTCCCCAGAAAATGAGATAAGGGATTCGCTGTGCAGAGACTTTCCAAGCATGATTCCTTCGTCGAGGACCTGTACCTCAAGGTGAAGGGCGAGTACGACCTCATTCTGCGACAGATACCCCTCGTCTCCCCGAAGGGAAGGCTTGTCGGAGAGATCGACCTCCTTGGAGTACGCGGAGAACGCGTGGACA
>JAGVFV010000129.1 GCA_020057445.1 archaeon
TAAAAACAAATCAGCGTTAGCGAGGATATGGATTCGTGGAAAGAGTTCTCGAGAGGGGCAGAGGCTGTCCTATTCGTGAAAGGAGAGGATGTGAAGAAGGTCCGCCAGAAGAAGTCATATAGGATTCCTGAGATTGATACTGAATTGCGGAAGAAGAGGACACGGGCAGAGGCAAGGATACTTGAGCGATTAGGACAGATTGGTATTCCTGTGCCTGGTGTCCGTTTCGTCGCATCTGAGGAGTTTGTCATGGATCATGTGCCTGGAGTGCAGGTGAAGGATGTCCTTGACAAGGATCCGCTGCTTGGGAAGAAGATAGGTCTGATCGTGGGCAAGATGCATGGCGCAGACGTGGCGCACGGGGATCTTACGACGTCCAACATGATCATCGATGACAAAGGAAAGATTTCCCTGATCGATTTCGGTCTTGGCTTCCACACAAAGCGCCTCGAGGACAAGGCTGTCGATATCCACCTCTTCCTGCAGGCGCTGGAGAGCAGGCATTATCTGGTGAAGGAAAAGGCGTATGCCGCATTTGTCGAAGGATACTCCTCTTATGCTGACGCCAAAGCAGTGTTGAAGCGGCTGGATGCTGTCGAGAAGCGTGGCAGGTATAAGATGAAGAAGGTGAATGATGAGGCGTAATCCTGTTTTCCTGTCCTTGTTTCTTTTCGCTCTTGTCTTGTTTATTCCTCTTGGAAGCGCAAAGGAAGGAAGCATCATGCTATTGACTGTCTCAGAAGGGTCTGACCATATTTTTGGCGGGACTGCGGAGTTGCACCTTGATATCCGGGAGGGAAGCGGAAGGATATTCATCGAGACCATGCCTTTGATGAAGGTTGATACGCAGATCTCCATCCGGTTTGCGCAGGAATTTGCGTGCAATTTTCTTGATGTTGACTGTGATCAGTATGACTTTTACTATACCATCAGGGCTGAGTCGAACGTGGTCGGAGGGCCAAGCGCGGGCATGCCGATAACCGTGCTGACGATCGCCTTGCTTGGTGATTATCCCTTGCGGAATGATACTGTTGCGACAGGGACGATCAATGCGGGAGGCCTTGTAGGCCCTGTCGCTGGCATCTTGGAAAAGGCAAAGGCTGCAGAGGGCATTGGTTTTAGGAGGATCCTTGTCCCTCCGTTCGCATTGCCTGGCCAGAACGGATCGAACGCGACTGTCAAGGAGGAGGATTTGCATATCGAGATCGTCAAGGTGCAGTCCATCGAGGATGCGCTTTTCTATTTTACTGGCGTGAATATGAGCGACGGTGAAGGCGGCATCTTGCCGCTGGAGGAATATACGACGCGGATGCGTTTTATCGCAGGGGAATTGTGCAACCGCTCGTTGGATCTGAATGCGTCTGTCATGGAGACTATTGCTGATGTGTCGCGTCTGAATGCTTCAAATGTGAAGTTCGATCAGGGGATGCGCTCATTTCAGGATGGTAGGTATTATAGTGCCGCTTCGTATTGCTTTTCCGCGGACCTCCTCCTTCGCCAGCTGGAGCTTGAGAATTATTCCCAGGAAGATTTGAGGGCTGTTTTGCGTGATGTCGTCTCTAACATCCAGTCCATGGATAAAGATCTTGATTCTGTGCCGCTGCGTACGCTTTCAGATCTGGAGACGTACATGATAGTGTCTGAACGGCTGCAGGAGTCTTTTGATGTCTTGGAGGATATGGATGCGAGGAATATATCGACAGTAAAGCTCGCATACGCGATTGAGAGGTATAATTCTGGCGTGTCCTGGTCGCGTCTTTTTGGCATGAAGGGCACTCCGTTACGTCTTGATGTGCCTTCCTTGCGTGAGGCCTGCCTGAAGAAGATCACTGAGGCTGAAGAGCGCTATAATTTCGTGAATTTATACTTGGATGGTTCGCTTACAGATATCAAGAAGGCGCTAGGGGATGCGTATGATGATTTTGGTGAGGAGAACTATGCGTCATGCCTGTTCAAGGCGAGCAAGGCAAAGGCAGAGGCAAACATGTTGCTCTCTGGGATCACCATTCCTGAGGGTGAGATGGCTGGTTATGTTCAAGGCAAGCTCGATGCCGCCCGAAGGATAATTGCAAAAGAGGGGGAAAAGGGGATATTTCCCATTTTAGGGTATAGCTATTATGAATATGCGGGGAGCTTGAAGGAGAGGGATCTTTTTTCGGCCCTGACCTTTTCAGAATATGCTCTGGAGATGGGCAATCTTGACATGTATTTTCCTAAGACTGATGGGCAGGCAAGAAAGGTCAAGCTGAGCGATGAATTTATTCTTGGTGGGATTGTCGGCATGGCGCTTGGAAGTGTTGTTGTCTCGTTCTTGTTCGGTCTTGCGAGAAGAAAGGCTGCTCGTGTGCAGGATGTGAAGAAGGGTGTTGTTTCTATTCAAACTCGCAGAAGAGCTCGTCGAGTTCCCAAGAAGTGAGTTTTTTCTTGTTCAATACTTCAAGTTTTTTTCGTTTTCCGACTTCGCCTCGGATCTCGTCGTATTCGAATTCCTCTTCATAGATGATGTTTTCTTTTGCCATGATGGTCCTTGTCTTGTGGTTTTAGGTGCGCGTATGCAGTTATTGTCTATGTCCGCGCTGAGTGCCTGTGCATGTTGACAAAATGCTTCAATCGGTCCTCTTCGTCAAGCTGTGCCCAGATGCCCGCAAGTTCGCGCTTTTCTTGGTCTGAAAGGCCTGCTTCGGATGTGATGCTGATGTTCATAGTCTCGACCTCCTTTTTACTTGGCTCTTTTTTTACTTTATAATGGTAACAACTAATATATAAATATTGTGTTTTTTGTTACTGTTGAGTGGTCTTGATGGTCGCTTGCGAGGTGCAAAATGGCTCAATATGGGATATTTTAGTATTTGTTTAACTAGTGAATTATTGAATTACTGTGTTTAATGTGTCGGGAATGTGTTACCTGTCTATGTGGCTGTTGGACTATATTCCACTATCTGGTTTCATATGCTGTATATTCCCACTCCCAGAGAAATGCCGCGGCATGTCTGGGGCACAAGAAATTCGCGGATTTCTTTATGCATTCTCGTGACTCAATTGCTCGTTCCAGACAAGATGAAGCGTTTGCTTCATGCCACCGGTTTCTTATAGTGAATCTCCAAGAGGTATGAACAAATTGGGACATTGTCGAGTGCTCTCGACAGGGTTTGTGCTTTGCACAAACGATTCACTAAATAGCAAATCGCAAAAGTATTGTTCAATAATCATTGCGATTTGCTATTATATGGATATCTGGTGATCCGCTTGCAGGAAAGGCAGGTAGAGACAATTTTTCCCCGTTGTACGCGTATGCGCACTGTTGTCGGCGGGTGAAGGTAGGAGACGCAGTATTTGCAGAATTTCTTATGAAGATGGGGCGGGATGCGGACTTTGTATTTCATGCCGATGGTTCTTGCAAGGGAGACATACCTGTTCGAGAGCGCAGGTTTTTTTGGAAACATCTTTTCAGCCTGCTCGAACAAGATGCGTATCCTTTCCCGCGCAATGCGGCTTTGCTCTTCTGCCTTTCGTGCATACGCTTTTGCCATGCAGGGTAATAATCCCCGCAATGTTTTTAAATGTTCTTCTCATCCACCTGGATATGGTATTCCTCCTTGTCTACGAAAGCAATGCGCCCTACGCGGCCTACGAGCAGAGGCAGAAATGATATTCCATCTGCTGAAGAAGAAAAAAATAGCCGAGATCCGATTGCGGGAGATTGAAGGGTTCCTCGACAGGCTTTCATCTGAGATCGCCTCGCAGGTCGGAGCAGATGATTTTTTCAGGCTTATTCAGACGCAAAAAGAGAAGATCAGCGATGCCATGGCCGCTCTTGAACGTGCAAAGCCTCCTGGCAAGGATCTCCCGCCTCGCGCCCTGCACCTCCTAGAGGGAAACAGGAAGCATTTCCTGCAGGAGATGCGCCTTCTTGTGGAAAGCATCGATCCTCCGGAAGATCTTGCCTCTGCAGTTGAATTTCATGGAGCGCTTATCGCCAAGATGGATGCCTTTCTTCGCTTCTCCCAGAAGAGCTATCTGGTTTGCAAGGAGCTTCTCGGGGAAGAGACGTCCGGCGTGATGCGTTGCGTCAAGGAACTTGAGGAGAAATCAGGATCATTTGCAAAAAAGCTCGAGAAGCGCCATGTGAGAAATATCGGGCAAATCCGCTCAAAGCTTGCCGTGGTCCATGAGAACAGGCAGGGAAAGTCGCAGCTTGAGAAGAGCATGGAGGGCATCCTTGCAGACCTCTCTGAAATAAAGGCAAAGGAAGAGAAGGTCATCAGGACGATAGATAAGCTGAAGAAGAGCGAGCGGTTCGTGGTCTACGAAGAACTGCAGAGGAAAAGGACAGACGTTGAGCAGAAGGCACGAAGGGCAAAGGCCGATTTCAACACGCTTTTTTCAGAATTCGAAAAGCCATTGAAAAAGATACTTCCCGCGTCTCCTGAAGAGAAAAGGATACTTGCCTATCTTGATAATGCTGCCGATGCCCTTATTGAGGATGCTGATCTTGTCATGCATGGAATTCTGCATTCTCTCCTTGAAAAGGAGTTCGATCTCCCGAAGAAAAGGGAGGCAAGGATCAAGCAGCTTATCTCTGGCATGGGCAGGGACGCATTTGGTAAACGGCGTGAGCAGCTTGTCCAACTTGCAGAAGAGCTTCGGGAAGTGAAACGAAGCCTGATGCAGACAGAGCATCTGCTCGGCGTCTCTGAACAGGAAGGTTATCTTGACCTGGTGCGTTCTTCATCTAAAGAGATCCAGAACAAGGTGGACGCTTTGCAGTCCAAGATCGTGAAGATTGATGAGTCCGTCCTCATTGATGAGATCAATGAGCTCTTGCTGCCTCTTGGCGGAAGGATTGTTTAAGGCGTGCAGACGTTTGAGCAGTAGCTGCAATCGA